>CAYGBE010000038.1:0-23747 GCA_964348065.1 uncultured archaeon | reverse complement strand
GTATTGTTTTTCAACCTCAACTCTTGATGCTACTAAATCTTTTTCTTCGGCTTTTAATTTTGATAATTCCTTCTCCTTTCTTTCAAGTGGCACTAAAACTTGAGGAACCATGTACATGGTTGTAAGACTCATAATTAAAAGCAATCCAATTAGCCACCAATTTTGAAAGATGAACTTTTGTGTTTTAAGAACACCTAAAGTTGCTCTAGTGCTTTGTATGTTATCCAATAGATCTGAAAGAGTGTTTTCTAAAAGCGTGATTTGTTCAGTGCTCATAGATTCACTGGCATTCTGCAACAATAATCTTGATTGTTCTATCACTGTTTCTAAATTACTAGTGTCAAAACCTGCTTCTTTGTATTCTTGAATTTCATTTTCTAGGTTTTCTATTTCATCTTCAATTTCTGTTAAAGACCTTTGGTAATAAGATTCTTTTACTGTTAGTTTGATGGTCCTTTCTTTCCTAAGAAGATCTCTTCCAATTCCAATTTTTATTAAATATTCACTGGCATTTGTTGCTAAAGGAACATATATGTTTATTTGAAATTCCTTTTCCTCTTTTTTTTGTAATTCAAAGTATGGTGGTATAGAAACATTACAACAATTTTCCGAGACATTTAAAAATGAATCTAAATTTAAAACAGAATCCTTAATGTTTGTTAAACGTGCTGTTATGTTTCCGGTTTTACCTTGTACTATTTCTATTGCTGTTAAATCAACAGTAAAGTTAAAATCTTCTTCTTTGAATTTTGTACAATAACCTTCAGGTTGGCAAGTATAATTAGCATCACAACCACATATAGAACAAGCTTGAATTAGGGTTCCATTAGAACAGTAAAACGGTCTATCTAAAGAACATTGATTATACTTAGTTCCATCATCACAAGTTTTTTCTTCTTCTCGTGTTGGTATATCAATTGTTCCTCCACCACCTGGAACGTATGAAGATGTTTCTTCTGTTGTTCTAAGTGTTAAAGAACCTTCTCCTGTGTTGTTGTGTTGGTCTGAGACATTTACTTTTATTGTGAATGTAGTGTCATGAGTAACTGGAGCAAAACATGAAGTGGTTGTTGCTCCGCCTCCAGAAAAGATTAGAGGTAGCATTCTGTCTACATTATTTGGAGCTCTACATGTTATGTTTGCATCAATAGGCAATAGATGAATTTTTTCTCTTGCATCATACACCTTTGCATTAACTGTAAGTGTAGACTCTGGAATTAGAGTTGTTTGAACAACAGAAACTGTTACTGTGAAATTACCCACAGTAAAATTCCAGGTAGAATTACCAATATTATTATTTTTTGATGCATTTGCAATTATGCTGTAATTGCCCATTGGGTCATCTGTTTTTATTGTATAATTAAAAGTAGTTAAATAATCAGTAAAATTATAAATGTCATAATTTTTAGTTACATTAACAGTCCAGTTTACTTCAGCAGCATTATCATTAATATCTAGAGCTTGTATTGTTACATCCTCTCCTCTCATGTATGTGGAATAAATTGAAGTCATGTTCAAAGTATAATTGTTGTAAACAGAAAAGTTCATGTATGCAGGATAAGTATCATAGTTACCGCTTACATTTTCTTGAGCTCCCACATCTCTTGCTATTATTCCAACAATGTAATCTCCTGTTTCATTAAGAGGATATTGAGCTTGTTGGCTTGTATTAAAGGTGTAGGTAGCAACTTGCCAGCCTGTATCACTTGTAACATTCATGCTTAAGTTAAAATTTGAACCATTTGGATAGGTTAAATTCACAAATACATCACTCAGTCCTATATCATCACTCACGTTTGCATGTACTGTGAAATTAGTGAATAGGTTTGTATTGTTTGTCATACCTCCAAGATGAGTGAACCAAAAGTTAGCAACATTTGGTGGAACACCTTTTGTTGTGGTAACAAAACTAAATACATCAGAAACATTCCACATGTTGTCAGTATCATTAGCATAGTATTTCCATTTTATTGTCACATTCCCCCAATTTGTTATTTTTGCTGTGTAGTTTGACCAGTTGCCTGAAAATTGTGTCCATGTTTGATTCTGCCAACCATATGTTGTGCTAATATTACCATTTGCATACATCAAATTCGATCCAGTCGTATTAGTATAAGCAATGTGGATATTATTTGAAAAAGAACTTGAATCAGATAATCTACCTTTTTTTATTGCAATTCCTCTGCCGTTAATATTAGATTTACCTCCAGTTTCATCAATATCTCGACAACCCCAACTACTAAAATTTTGTGTGTAACAATGTCTTGAAGTATTACTAGGAGAGTAAAAATGATAAATGTGTGGGAGGCCATTAGAATCCAATGCCAAAGAAACATCAAACTTTCCTGTTTCAATTGTTGTCGATGACCAAGATCCACCAGTTCTATTAAAATAGTAAATCCAGTCTCCCCCATAATCAATGTGATAAGCTATATGAGGGATATTGTTACTATCTATTACAATAGACCCGTAATAACCCGTCCTTTCAGTTTTTAGATTTTCTGATGTCCAGTTTGAGCTGTTTACATATTTTGGATAAGCATCTTCATACGCAATATGAACAATGTTATTAGAATCAATAGCTATAGAAGTAAACCTAAGCCTGGCGCCTATATTGTTTGGATTTGTACAACTCCAACTACCACCAGTATTATTACAATATCGAAGTCTAGGATCAGAAGAATTAGTATTATTTATATGGGAAATATGAACAATGTTATTAGAATCAATAGCTATAGAGCAGCGACTGCCAACTTTACCCCCAGACTCTATGGTACCACAACTCCAACTACCACCAGTATTGTTACAGTATTCAAGATCTTCACCTAAAGAATCATAATAGCAAATATGGGCCTTATCACTAGAGTCTATTGCTATAGATGTGTGTTGAACATCATCTGTACCAGGAACTGTTTCACAACTCCAACTACCACCAGTATTATTACAATATCTCAAAGTATTATCACTAATATTTTTATGAGAAATATGAACATTACCATTACTATCTAAAGCTATAGAAGGATAACCAGCAGAATTTGTTTCAACTGTTTCTTTAGAAAATTCTGTTCCATTTTCTACGCTTAAAATAAATCCACTCAAGCCAATATCATCTGTCCATTCTAAACTAAATTCTATATTACAATTAATGCATGTTCCATTTGTGGAGTTTGTGTTTTCAATCCATTTTGGTTCTACCAGATTTAAGTTGAAGTATAATTCAGGAGAAGTATAATTTTCCAAACCATAACTATCGTTCACATATATCGCTTTGATTCCTATATTTTTAACATTGAATTCTGTTATGTTTGACAGATTCAAAGTATAGTTGGTCCAGTTTCCTGTGAAATTAGAAATTGTATAGTTTACCCATTCTCCTGTTCCATTGTGTTCTATTGATGAATAGTTTATACTTTTGTTCCAGTGTGCAGAAACATTAATATATATAGTATTTCCACTTGAGTCAGTTCTGTTGTAAGTTTGACCACTTGCAATTTCTGCCCCAGTTGTGTAGTTGGTTAGGTTCCAGAAGTCATATTTCGGGTAGTCTGTGACTGTGAAGTTGACATCATCATTGTCACGTATACCAGAATCAGATTCTCCAGTCAGATTAGAACAAAAGTTTTTGGGAAATACATTGTGCCTATAACTACATCTAACCCAATGAGTTCCTGCAGTATTGTTAGGTGTAAATACAACCGTTAAGTTTTTCACGGTTGGGGTGCCGTCTGTATCATTCCATTCTCCAAGTATCATCCATCCTCCAATAGAGCCATTGTAATAGAACATAGATTCTGTACCATTCTGACCCCCGCGGTTGTTACCATAGAACTGACAGGTCGCTTCGATAGTGTCACCAAACTTAACTAAAGTTGCGTTCAAATAGACTTCCTCAACATCTTGTCCTTCTCCTGAACCCGTGCTTTGCACTCCACTACATCCTAAGTCATGAGTTCCATTCCAACTACTGTTGAAGGCATCATTAAATGTATTTGAATCACAAAAATAATCCCAAGTATCAGAACATGTTCTAGGATCATCAGATCCTGGTGGAAGACTAAAAGTAGGATTTATTTTTATAATGAATATAAATAAACAAAATATTAAAAAGATAAAAATATTTATCCATTTTAATTTCATTTAAACCGATAAATATTTGATTTTTTTCACTAATTAAGTTTTAGGACTTGATTGTCTTCTATAAGTAAAAATTAGGTGCATTACTGTCTTACTATTATTGGAAAATCAGCAGTGCTTCTTTCGTTAGTAGCAAAATATCCGGACCATAAGTTATTACCAACTGAATCATAAACTTTTACTTCATATTCTTTATTTGGTTCAAATTTATTACAGAATACCACTTTGCCACCAGTATCTGTATAAGCTTCTGCAATTTTTTCACCAATTCCACTAAAAACAGATATGTAGATCTCAACTTTTGTTCCACCTGCAGCTTGACCATCAGTATTTTTTACAGATATTTGAACGCATCCAGGTTTTTGTGGGAGTATCTTAAAGATATAATGATAAGCTATAACTCCACTACTAAAAGCAATTAAAGCAATTACAAGAGCAACTGTAAAACTCACTGTTCTAGAAGATTTTATTCGTATACCATCAATTTTAACAGCTTTAGTTCTATCTGTCATAAATAATAATTTTATTTGTCGGCATATAAATAACAGCTAAATTTTTAAAAAAACATTTCTAGATAATTCATACTCACAAGACTGATTGTTTTTTAGTATTTAATTAAATTTCTATCGTAATTATTGGCTTATCTGGCACATCGAAACGCTTGAGCACGCCCCACTCGGGGGTGCCATCAGGTCTCCAAGCCTTTGCTTCGTAATTTATATCATCTACTAAACAAGCTGTTGTTTTAAAGTTTCCAAAAGAATCAGCGTCTCCTTCGTCTAAAAGGGTGCCCACTTTGTCCCATAATTTAACGTAAGCTTCGGGTATAGGATTATTAACAGACTCCTGAACATGTATGATCACATGTATACAATCTCCACTTATAGTAGCACTTCCTGACTCATTAACATCAACAGTCAAACTCGTAGATCCAAATAGTTCACCATTATAAATTGCCTGAATAGAATAATCTCCCTGATTTAAAAATCCACATCTTATCGTATGACCAGTTGAATTAGTAGTGCTAAAGAATTGATACGGATCAACAATATAAATATCTACATAAGGTAACGAGGGGCCATCTACAAATTCAACATTTACATCAACACATCCACAAGTTTTCCAATAATTCTTTCCAACCAGAGCTAAATCAAATACATTTATTTTTCCATCAGGATTATCCACAGGTCCATATAAATCACAATTTTTATTCCATCTTGCTTCTCCTTCCATTGAGCCAAAGGCTTTTCCTATTTCAGCCAAGTCAAAGGTGTCAATGACGTAATGATTGTCTTCTATTTTATGATCCACATCACCTGGACAACAGCCACCTGGTATATCCATTAAACCATCACAATTATTATCTTTTCCATCACATATCTCACCATTACCCGGGTTTGTCAATGGATTGTAATCATCACAATCTTCCTCTGGGTATGGGCAAGTAGCACTTCCAGGATTACCATACTCATCAATATCATTGTCAGTACAGCTTGATGATTCTGTATATGTTAAACCAAATTTCACATTAGTTTGAATCATACTTTCAAAACTAGACACTTCTGTAGAAAGTTCTACACTTGCTATGTTTTCCTCCCATTCTAATTCAACCTCTTTTTCATCGTTTTCATTACTACAGTAACCATCTTTTACAGCATAATCAATCCAGTTTAAATCATAATCAGCAAGCTTTATGTTGTATAAATCCAAAACACTTGTTCCTATACCTTTAATTCTAAAGGTTATTGTTGCCAGAATCCCATCTCCACTTTTAGGCTCTGCAGGATACATGGAAGCTGAAGCATACCTGATTACACCAGATTCATCTGTTTTTTTAATTTTAAAACCACTTAAGAAAGACGAGCTAATATCAACAAACTCCAAAACTTCAGGATCATATTTTAATCTAAATTCATAAGCATAAAGATTATCAACATCTTCTATTTTCACACTGGTTTCAAAAATATCACCAATTCCCAATTTTGGATAAGAGCTTCTTTTGGGATAAATGTAAATCTTAGTTTTTTTATCTGTTTTTGCAGATGCAGAAACATTGAAAAATATAAAGCTGACAGTAAAAGAAAGCAGAAATATTATGAGTAAATATCTTTTTCTGATTACCCTCATAATATGTTTTAGTTTATGAGAGTTCTTAAAAATTTGTAGTCCTTATAAAATTGTCGAACTTTTAGTATGAATAATACAGTTTAAATATTTTTCTATTCTACTAAGAAATAGGTAAAGATGTTAAACAAAAAAATGATTATTCTGTTAATAGTTCTGTTTAGCTTAATTAGTGTTGAAGTTCTTGCCACAGGTTTTGATGTAGATTCTTTTCATCTTTCTAGAATGGATGAGGCTTATGGTTCTTCACCAGGTTCTGATAACTGGAATCCCTCTGCTGATGTTAATCATGATGGAGTTGTGGATGTAAAAGACTTGGCATTAGTTAGCAAGCAAGGATATTCAAGAAAATGGAAAAAAAGCAATTCCTCTATAGAAAAAAATTCTACAATTATTTCAGTAGAACCTGAGAAAACATATGTAGGTTCTGTTTTAAAGAACTTTACTATCAATATTGATATAACAGATGCTCAAGAAACATGGGCTTGGCAGTTTAAATTGAATTGGAACCCCTCTATCTTGAACATCACTGACATCACTGAAGGAACATTCTTGAGTCAGGGTATTTATGATACATCTCTTGCCTACGGAGAAGCAATTATTATAAATTATGCAGAAGGGTGGGTTTTAGTTGGTAATACCCTTTTAGAAGAACCCGCTTCATATCCTTCTGGTGACGGAACATTAGCTACCATCAATTTCACTATTTTGAATACTGTTCCGGACTTGGGAAACAGTATACTTCACTTAGATGAAACAATATTAATACTTGACGATGGTGAAACAGAATATAGTCATACTACAGAAGATGGAGATTTCGTACTCTGTTTTGGTGACGTTAACAGAAATGGTAAGGTTGATATATTTGATATGTTTGATTTGTCTAAAGCTTATGGTTCTGATCCATCAAAGCCAAACTGGAATTCTGATGCTGATTTAAACAATGATGGAATTGTGGATGCAATAGATCTTTCTGAATTAAGCAAAAACTATGGGAAAACATGCTGAACATTAATAAAAAAATATTTATATTAGCAATTCTGTTCTGTTTAGTCAATGTTGTGTTTGTTAATGCTTCTCTAGAAAAATCTAAATTAGTTAAAATAAGTGAGGCTTATGGATCTTCACCAGGTTCTGATAAATGGAGTCCTAATGCTGATTTAAATCACGATAATATAATAGATATACACGATTTGGCATTGGCAAGCAAAAATGAAAAAATGCAAAAAACAAGTAAAACAAGTCAATATGATGTTATGCAATCAAGCTCAACACTCATTTCAGTAGAACCCAGAAGAACAGTTGCTAGTGTTGGTTCAACTAAGAAAAATTTCACTATTAATATTAGTATTGCTGATGCTCCTAATACATGGGCATGGCAGTTTAGATTGAGCTGGGACCCCTCTAAATTAAATATTACAAACACAACAGAAGCAACATTCTTGAGTCAAAATGGAGAAGTATACTGCTCTAATGATACAGATTATGATGAAGGCTGGATTCTAGTTGGTTGCACTCTTTTAGAACCTGCTAGTCCTGCTAATGGTAATGGAGTTTTAGCTTCTATTAATTTCACTATTCTGAGCTTAATAGACGACACATTCCACTTGAGCGATACTTATCTGCTTGATTATGATCTAATTCCTTATACTCATACTACAAGAAACGGATTCTTTGCCTACACACCAAACTTATTCACTTCAACTTCAAGTAATGGAACTCTTACAACACGTTCAAGCAGAGTTATAACTAAAAATACATCAGGAGACTGGATTGTGATTAGGAATGGAAGTTATACAACTGCATGGGAATCAGATACAGGTTTTAATCAATTCTCAAGTTTTGGAACAATAGGACAGGGCGTTTATCAAAGTGGACCCAGGCATCCTACGCATTATCCAACGTTTTCAACAACGTGGCAAATCAACAGGGCATTTTTATTTTTTAATACATCTTTCATTCCAGAAGATGCCATGATCGAATCTGCAATTTTAAAGCTTTTCATCCATTACTCTCTTCCCCATAAGACTTATGATATTGTGATTCAGAAAGGTGAAGAACCATATCCACATGATCCTCTTCAAGAAACTGATTTTAACAAAATACATTACAGTGGGAATTACGGTTCAATAAACACTAATGATCTTGTAGTTGAAAATTATATAGGAGCTTACAATAATATCACTATAACTGACTCAAGTTTCATTAGTAATGGAATAACTAAGCTTGTTTTGTGTTCAAGTGATGACATAGCTGGGCAAGAACCACCTAAAGGATACTATTATCAATTAGTTTTGTATGGAAACAAGTGGGCTGGACGAGAACCCAAGTTGTACGTGACTTACACATCATCAAATTTCTATTAATTAGATTTATATATCACTTTTAACAAATTCTAAATATGCCAAGAAAGAAGAGTGATAATGATTTCGAAAGAATACCTTCTGGAATTCCTGGTTTAGATCCATTAATGGAAGGCGGATTCATCAAAGGTTCAACTATTCTTGTTTCTGGAGCAGCTGGAACTGGTAAAACAATATTTTGTGCACAGTTTCTTTTAGAAGGATTAAAAAAAGGAGAAGTCTGCATGTTCATAACATTAGAAGAAAGACCAGAAGATATAATCGGTGATGTAAAAAGGTTTGGTTGGGACTTGCAAAAGTATGTTGATGATAAAAAACTGTTTTTAGATTTTCAAGACCCATTCCAAATAACAGATATAACCTCTCCTTTATTAGACAAGATTCAACATAATAAAATTGAAAGAGTTGCTATTGATTCTACTGCTGTTTTTGAGTGGGATTACAAAGACCCAGCTGAGATTAGAAAACAGTTGTTTAAGTTGTTAACAGGTTTAAAAAACATAGGAGTTACAAGTGTTTTAACTTCTGAACTACCAGAAGAAACTCACACTTTAGCTAAATTTGGTGTAGAGGAATTCGTGGTTGATGGAGTAATACTTCTACATTATTTAGGGATAGGAGAAAAGGGTTATAGTTCACTACAAATTAGAAAAATGAGAAGAACAGAACATGAAAAAGATGTCATTCAAATGGAAATAAGCGGAAAAGGCATTATTGTTAAGAAAATAGAATATTAGAATAAAGCTATAAGACCTATTAAAAATTCTACTAAAATTGCCAATCCCATTAACATTAAGAATATTCTTCTTGCAACTTTTCTTTCACCAATAGAGTTATGAAATCTTTTATGATCTTGGTAGGTTCTTCTTATTAATAGAATAAAACCAGGTAAAGTAATTAAAATCAACAAATATTGAACTTTTATTAGACCTGAAACACTTACAATTACTAAATATACAAAAGACAAACTTAGCATTAATGTTGCTAGTAATTTAGCTTTTTCTATACCCAAAACTACTGGCATTGTTTTTATTCTATGAACCTTATCTCCAATATAATCTTCAAAATCTTTTGACATTGAAAGACTTAAAGCAAAAAGAAAAGTGAAGCCTAGAATATAAACTGGTAGAGGATTAGATGGTAATAGAGACCAACCTAATAAAGGACATAGGAGTCCGTAAATAGTTGCTCCCCAAAGATTACTTATTAACAATCTTTTTCTAATTCTGATTAAAGGGATAGAATATAAAACAGTTAAAACAAGAAATATTATTGTTAATTGAAAATATTGAATTGTTAATTGATATGCTACTATTAGAGATGCGATATATAAAATTGTTGAATAGAGCAAAGCAACATTTCTAGATATTGTTCCTGCTGGTATTGGTCTATGCGGTTTGTTTATTAAATCTATTTTAAAATCAGTTATACCATTAAAAGTATTAAATGCTGCAACCAAAACAGCAACAGAAATAAAAGACAAGAGAACATTGTAATTAAAAACACCTCCGCTTGTTGCTATACCAACAAATATTCCCATCATTGCTATTGGTATATAGTATGGTACTGTTATTTTGATATAATCTGTTGTTGAACTGCCTTTTGCCATTTAATCACTTTTTAATTTGTGTTATATTATTTTAATTTGGCTATTTATATATTTTTAGATATTGCTATAAAATATATAGAACTTTTTTTAGCTATAGCTAAATTATTTTTACAATTATTTATACTATCTTTTTAATAAGATAACTATGGAATATCACGAAGTTGCTGTGGTTGGCGGTGGTCCAGCCGGTTCAGTTTGTGCAGCCGAATTAGCAAAAAATGGAGTTGATGTAGTTCTTTTCGACTATTCTCATCCTAGAGAGAAATTATGTGGTGGAGCTATTTCTGGAAGTCATTTAAAAGAACTAAAAATTCCAGATGAGATTATTGAAAGAGAAATAAATTGGATTATTGTTGAAGATCAACATGGTCACAGTGTTAAACTATATGAAAAGAGAGGAGGAATAGTAGTGATGCGTGAAAAATTAGATTACTTTTTATTTCAGAAATCTAAACATGATGGTGCAAAACAAATTAAAGAAAGAGTAATTAATTTTGAAAAAAAGAAAAATAAATGGATTTTAAAAACTAACAAAAAAAATTATAAAACTAATTTTTTAGTGGGTTCAGATGGCTGCCCCTCATTAATAAGAAAAAAAATTTTAGGTGATATACCGAGTGAACATTTGGCACATTGCGTTGGATATCATATACCACATAAAAAAAACCATATTGAAAAAAAGTTTGGGAATGCTATAGAATTATACTTTTTAGGTAAACCATATGTTGATTTGGGTTATATATGGATTTTTCCCAAAATGGATTTTGTTACAATTGGCTTAGGTACAAAATTAGGTGGCTTACAAATTCAAAAATCATTAAAAAAATTTATAGAAGAACACCCTAAGACTAAAAGATTAATTTTGCCTAAAAAAATAACCATTCATTCACATTTATTACCATTTGTGTCGTCTCCAAATTTTTATAAGATACCAACAACAGGAAAAAACTGGGTTCTTATTGGTGATGCTGCTGGTCATGTAAATCCTATTACAGGAGAAGGAATTTATTATGCTATGAAGGGAGGTAAATTAGCAGCAAAGTCATATTTAAATGAAGACATTTATTTGTTTGAAACTTATTGGCGAAAAGATTATGGGGGAGATCTATTTTATGGGTCCAGATTTCGTAATCTTTTTTATAATCCGAAATTAATTGATATAATAATAAATATTGGAAATAAAAGTTCTAAAATGCGTGAAATTATTGCAGATATTATAGCAACAAGAGTACCGTATGATAAATTATTTAAGAAAAAAATATTCTGTAATTTACCAACAATATTTTCTGAGTATATTTTATAGTTTTTTATTTAATAACCTTTTAATAGTTTTATTGGTTACTTGGAGTTGTTTTAAAATAATTTTTTTTGATAAATCAAATTCTTTTGCAGGTTTAACTATAAATTCACAAACATTGTTTCCCATACTTAGACATTTAGTTTCTATGACATCTATATCAGTTTTAAATACTACTGTTGCTGTAGCTGCACAATAGCCACGGAAAACATCATCTACAGGTTCCTTTGAATGACCATAATTTTTTGCAAATTCTGAATCCTTTAATATTGCAATTGATCTTTTTTTCTTTTCATCAAAATTTACAACTTCAACATTTCCCCAACCAGCAAGACTTATAGTATTCATTCCCCATTCAATAAGTTCTCTCGGTTTTTTCATGCTAAACTTTTTAATTATAGTACTCATATAACCAATACCACTTTCTTTACATGCTTTATATAAAATAGATGCAGCTCCAATTTTTGACAGTTCCTTTCTTATTTCTATGAAACTCGAAACAGGAGCCATTATGATTATATGACCAAGAAGACTTATTTTACCTTTTTCCAAACTTAATTCTCTGGCAAATAACAATTTTTTAATGATGTCATACATTTTTTCACCTCAACATCTCATGAACAACTCTTAACTTTTCAATATCATGTGGCCAAATAATAACAGTCTGACCAATTTTTTTGGTCCTAATCTTCTCATTTTCTTTAAGTTTTTTAATATGATAAAGAATCTTTCCAACTGAGGCCTTTCTCTTCTTCTCATGCATACCTTTTTTAAAAATTCCCAAATGTTTTGCAATTTCAGTAACACTAACAGGCCAGTGTTCTTCTATAACAACCATTATCTCGTCTCTTGGTTTTTCCATAATAATATATAAAATACTTTATTTATATTTCTAGCTATACCTAAAAAAATATATAGAATTTATTTAGCTATTGCTAAATTTTAAACTTTTTAGCCTTTTTCCACAATTCTTTAAAATAAATCTTAAAAACATTTACTAAAGCAGGATTATTACTCCATATCATGTCTGGAGTTTTTGAATTGTCAATCCTAATAGAAACCTCTTTGTTATCAATTATTCCCATTACAGGATGGGCTTTTATAGGAATAATTCTTATTTCTGCTCCTTGCCTGAAATACCAGGTTGCTCTAGCTTTTATTGCTTGGTCTAGTTTTGATGTTCCAAGCATTTTTATTTTAACATTTCTTTTTAGTGCAGCAAGATAGGCATTGTCCAAAGAAGGATATCTCGAAACTCTAGAAGTTGTTGCAAAACCAAACTTTTCAGATCTTTCCAACATTTCTACAGCCTTTTCCATGCATGCTAGTTTTCCGCTAGAAGACCACATGCCAAAGACCTCAGTTTCAAAATTTCTTAAAGGTTTTAATTTTTCTAGTATTACCTCTGATTTTTCTTTCAGATTCTTTATTTTCATTTTTTTTCTTTCTAAAATCTTTTTCAAGCCAATTGAGGGTTCTATTGCTCTGAATTTTAAAGGCTTTCCATTCCATGATTCTGCTAAAAACTTTTCTGACAATGATTTTAATATACCATAAACTTTTGATTGGGGTATTTTACTTTTTTCAGTAACTCCAGAAGCAGTTAAAGTGCCATAAAGAGTTAAGGCTAAATAGGCTTTGGCCTCGTACTCGCTTAATCCAAATTGTTTTAAATCGTTTACTAAAACTTCTTTTAACATTTAAATCACTGTTCATTTTAATACAAGGAATTTTATGTGCTTGTCTGAATATAAAAATGACTTCGACAAAGAACAAATAAAGAGATTGCCGATTTACTCTTTTTAGTGAATTAAATGTCCTATTTTTTGGCCTTTTTCTTCTTGGCAATCCATTTAACTCTTTTAGGTTCTCTTTTTAGTTTTAGCATATTCTTTTCGCACTTGCTAGAACAAAAATAAAAAACCTTTCCATCATTACGAATAAACATTTTTCCTGTACCAGGTTCCATTGTTTCACTACAAAAGCTACATTTCATTATCTCACATCTAAACTTCCAGCAGTTTCCATTTCTGTTTCCCTTAACATCAAAACATCTCCAATTCTAACAGGACCTATGACATTTCTTATTAAGACTTTTCCCGTGTCTTTTCCTTCTAAAACCTTGCATCTAACATGGGATACGCCTTTTATTCCTGTTCTACCTAACAATTGTACAACTTCTGCTGGAACTGCAGCCATATTATCCCTTTTCCTTTATTATTTCTTCAATATCCTTTTTTGCGTCTCCTTCTTCTGTTATTGCAATTGATGCTGCTGAAACATCTATTCCTGCTGCTCTGCCCAATTCTAGTCTATTTTTAACATGAACATAAGGAATTTTCTTTTCATCGCACAAAGGAATTAAGTGCATGATGACCTCTTTTGGTTGAACATCATCTGCTATTACTACTAGTTTTGCTATTCCTCTTTCAATTGCTTTTGTGGTTTCATTTGTTCCTATTCTAATTTTTCCAGTATTTTTTGCTATTTCTACAGCATGTAGAATTTTATCTTCATCCATTTCATCACCTCATCTCATAAGCTCATTCTTAATTTTCTTTTTGTAATATATTTAAATCTTTTCTTTTATAAGAGAATACAATTACAGCGCGCTTTTATACAATTGCCAGTGCAATTATTCTGTCCAAGAAGAGCTGCTAATGTATCATTAACACCCCCAACTATTTCATCTCCATTTACATCGTATTTAACAATTATTGTAGCAGGATCTTTTATACAGCGCCCCGTTCCTTCATTCAATTCTCTGCAACCAGCATTTATAACATTTTCCATTGCTAGTGAAGAAGGCCTATACAAATAAGATATAAAAAACCATAAAATATAAAAAACAATAATAGCAAGTACTAAACCCATAAACATGCTAATAAGGTTTTTTTTCTTTTTATGATGTTTCTTTTTTAGTGTAAGTATGGTTTCATATTTATCTTCTTCAGGAATGAATAATTTTTGTTTCTTTACCCCACCTATTACCAAAAATGGAAGCATAAAAAACAGTATTGCTAATAATGGGCCCAAAATAATTAAAAGTATATCATTTAATATTACGCCTGCTATGTCTGTGATTACTCCTATCAAAATTGCAATTATAATAAAAATTTTGTTTTTGTCCATTTTATCTACTTATATTTTATCAAGGGCTCAACAAATAAATATATTATTTGTGAGCAAAATAGAACAAACCTTCTTTATCGCATCTTACAAATCCAATTCTTTCAAATTGAGCAGTTTGATCAGGTTTAATACTCTTAATTTCAGGTTCAGCCAGGCCTTCGATCTCTTTTCCATCAGGCATGACTATTTTTATTTTAACATTTTTTGAAGAAACCCAATGAATTTTTGGAATATCTTTTAATCTTATACTTGTTACTTTTGCTTTTTTGTTTAATATCATATTGCAGAAATGCATTAGTCTAACTTCTTTATTTTTGAATTGTACAAAATCTAGTTTATCAACAAATATTTTTTTGGTTACAGGAATTTTTCTGTACTTCTTTTTTCCAGGAAATAGAGGTGCCTTAACAGTTTTTTTTGAAACTTTATCGAGTTTTATTTCAATTGGTTCTCCAACAAAGAAGAATCTTGGAGATATGGGATCAATTATTTTTCTATTTTCAGAAGCAATCATGTGCCATTGTATTTTTGCACTAGTGGGATTAAGTCCTAGTTTTTTAGCAATGTTATAATAAGTCTCTTTTACAATGCCCCTTTTTCTTAATGCTTTTAATGTTACTAACCTAGGATCATCCCAACCCCTTATTTTTCCAGTTTCAATTAGCCTTCTTATTTCTCTACCCTTTGTTATTGCACCAGCAACTTCAAATCTTCCATATTGAACTATTGTTTTTTTTCTAAATTTTAATAAGTTGTTTATATAATTTTGAAGCCCTAATCTGAATTCAGAACTTCTTAAAATATGGGTTATTCCGCAAACTTCATCTTCAACAACATTTTGAAAATCATAAAGAGGCCAGACATGATATTTTTTCTTTTGTAGATAATGAGGTATATAAGTAATTCTAAAAATAGCAGGATCTCTCATAGCGTGGTTTAATGACTTCATATCAATTTTTAGTCTTAAAACAGCTTCACCTTCTTTAAACTTTTTATCAAGCATGTTTTTCCATAATTTCAAATTAGCTTTTTTACCTCTTTTCCTGCATTCACATCCTTTTCCCTCATGTCTTAGTTTTCTTGCCTTTTCTTTGGAACAAATACAAATATATGCTTTGCCTTGTTTTATGATTTTTTCTGCAAATTCATACATTTTTGGCAAATCATCACTTGAGAAAACAGTTTTATCAGGTTTTATACCCAGGTATTCTATGTCTTCTTTCATTGCATCTACATATTCTTTTTTCACTTTTTCAGGATTAGTGTCTTCAAACCTTAGAACAGATTTTCCTTTATACATTTTAGCATACATGTAGTTTATTAAAAATGATAAAGCATGACCTATATGATTATATTTGCTTGGTTCTGGAGGAAGTCTTGTTACAACTTTTCCTTCTTTAGCATTTGGTAAAGGAGGTAAGCCTTCTCTTTCTTCTTTTTTAGGTTTTTTAATTTTTCCAAATTTCTTTAACTCTTTTTTCTGTTTTTCTAAAGACCAAGAATTAACTTCTTTAACAGTTTTAGCAATTTTTTTTCTTAGTTTTTTAATATCCTTTTTCAATTTTGGATTTTCTGCTAAAACCTTTCCTAAGACGGCCTTCTCATTAGCCTTACCTTCGTATTCAATAGCATTTAATAGAGCATGTTTCTTTACAATGTCCTTCATAGCTTAATATTTGAAATAAGAATTATTAATCTTTACTGTGTCTGGTTGTCAAAAAAATTTATATTAATGATTTTCCTATTTTCTATTCATGGAAAGGTTGACAGGTCTTATAAGTAGGGATGTTAAAGCAAGTGATAAAAGGGCAGCAATTTTTGAGATGTTAGAAGCATTAGGAAATGCATGTATTACCTGTCTTTATAAGAACACTAAATTTTGTGAAAATTATTGTCCAGAAAATCAACGAAAAAAAGAAATAAGATACATGCGTTTTGATTAAAATACGCTTACTCCAGCATATCCAACAATAGCATCTATATTTCTAGAAACTTCAAAACTTGTGGTATAATCTATTAGTTCTGCTTTTTTTGCACCTAAATCTCTTGCAGCAAATAGCATTGCAGCTACTGCTCCATAACCGCATATTGTTAGTCTTTTTCCATCACAAGTTTTTATCACTTCTACTGGTTTTAAATCCAATATATGATTAATAACTTCCATGTCCATTTCTTTTATCTTTTTTAGAACCTCTTCAGCACTTCCTCTAAATGGTTCATAACCATACATTGGACCATAATGCGTAAAATCAGAACTAGCAACTATCAAAATTTTTCTTCGCAAAAAAGTTGCAGTCTCAGAAATTTTGGTTCCTATTTGCCTTAAACTATCTAAGTCAAAGTAAATAGAATTTATAGATATTGGAACAATCTTAATATTTTCAAATCTGTGTTGTAGCCAAGGCAATTGAACTTCTATTGAATGTTCTCTCCAATGAGACTTGGGATCTTCCACTATTATTGAATTCTTAGAAATTTCTCTGACGAATTCTTCATCAGGTTTTAAATCTCCTAAAGGAGTTTTCCAAGTGTCTAGAGATGTGGCAATTCCAACTCCTCTACCACCATGGCTAGGGCCCAATAAGACAACAGTATCAAAACCATGGGCAACTGAATTGTAAACAGCTGCTGCTGTTTTTCCACAATAAATATATCCAGCATGTGGTGAAACAATTCCTATTGTATTTCTTCTTTCAGGCTTGTTTTTTTCTAAAAAATTTTTTATCATCTTTTTTAATTGTTCTGAGTTACCAGGATAGAATGCTCCAGCCACTGCTGGATTTCTTGTTTGCATAAAAGAATTAAGGTTTTTATATAATAAATCATTTTATTTTTCATTTCTTTCTAAATATATGGGCATCCACATAACTTTTTACATTTAAACTGGAATTCAGTAGTAGGCAGTAAAGGAATTCTATACCAACAATAACATAGCATGTGTAAATTATCAGCTGTATGTATAATACTTGCTGGAGGAGTTTCAGCACAACCCGTAGTTATCCAGTTTCCTGGATCTATTCGTCCATCTTGGTCAGCATCAAAATCATCTATCTGTACACCTACTACATTCGGTTCACATCCTCTTCTTATTAATTCTGCGCATGCTTTAGCTCTTGCTGTTTCAAGATCTACACTCCGTGTTTGTCCGACCCACCCACCCGTCCATAATGAAAGAATTCCTAAAAGAACAAGTAGGACAACTGCGATTATTATCATCATATTTAATGGAAGTTCAACGCCTTTCATAATTATTCAACTTTAATTGTTTCTTAATAAGAAGAATTATGATTTTTTGCTTTTATTCTTTTTTTCTTCTTTCTTTAGCTTCAAAATCTTCAGGCTTGTAATTAAAATCTTTATCATCTTTTATTATTCCTCTATTTTTTTGAATTTCTTTTGCCAACAACCAATAAACCATTGCTAAAGATTTTCTTCCCTTATTATTAACAGGAATTAAAAGATCAATAGAAGAAGTTTCATTAGAAGTGTCGCACAAAGCAACAATTGGTATCCTCATTTTCAATGCCTCGTCAATTGCTTGAGAATCAATCAAAGGATCTGTTACTATTAACACTTCTGGTTCATAGTATCCAGGAAAATTAGGATTTGTAATTGTTCCAGGTAAAAACCTTCCTCTAATTGGCTTTCCGTCAACAGCTTCTGCAAATTTAGTTATAGGTTTCCATGCAACAGACTTTCTAGAAACAGCCATTATTCTCTTGAACTGAGCTAAAAATTTTCCCACTAATTTTATTCTGTTTTCAATTGTTTGCAAATCTAATATAGCTAGCCCATCTTCTCTAACTTTATAAATAAATTTTTTCATGTGCTTGTTTTGCTGTTTCATTCCAATGTGCATTCCCGATGATAAATATTCTTCAAAAGGCATAGCTATTCTTTTTGTTTAAATGTATTTAAATGTTTTACTATTTTTAATGAAATTATTTACACGAGTTTTAAGTTGATAATAAATTAATAGAATCAATTAAGCTTTATATAATATAACAGCGTTATATTATATTTATGAGAAAAATTTACTTAGACTATGCAGCTACCACGCCAGTTGATCCCAAAGTTATAAAGGCAATGAAACCTTTTTTTAGTAAAAAATTTGGGAATTCAATGAGTTTACACTCATTAGGTGTAGAAGCAAAAAAAACCTTAGAAAATTCAAGAGAAACAGTAGCAAATTCTATTAAAGCTAGTCCTGAAGAGATTATATTTACTGGAGGCGCAACTGAATCAATTAACTCTGTATTAAAAGGAATTGCTTTTGCAAACAAAGAAAAGGGAAAGCATATTATCACTTCTTCAATAGAGCATCATGCTGTTTTAGAATCTTGTAAATGGTTAAAAAAACAAGGTTTTGAAATAACATATTTGCCTGTAGATAAGTATGGTTTAATTAATTTGATTCAATTAGAAAACTCGATTAGGAAAGATACTATATTAGTTTCAATAATGCATGCGAATAATGAAATAGGAACTATAGAACCAATTAAAGAAATAGGAGATATATGTTCAAATCACAATGCTTATTTTCATACAGACGCTGTTCAGAGTTTTGGGAAAATTCCAATAGATGTTAATAAAATGAATATTGATTTGCTTTCTATAACTGCTCACAAGTTTTATGGACCAAAGGGTATTGGAGCTACTTTTGTAAGAAAAGGAGTTAAAATAGAACCCCTAATACATGGAGGAGGTCAGGAATTTGGTTTAAGATCTTCTACAGTGAATGTTGCAGGAGTTGTTGGAATGGCAGAAGCAGTTAAAATAGTAAAAAAAGAGATGAAAAAAGAAACAAATAGATTAACAAAATTAAGAGATATGTTAATGGAAGGTGTTTTAAAAATAGAAGATTCACATCTAAATGGTCATCCTAAACTCAGAATACCTAATATTGCTAATTTTTGGTTTAGTTTTATAGAAGGGGAATCCTTGGTTGTTCATTTAGACTCTCACGGAATAATGGCATCAACAGGTTCTGCTTGTTCAACAGCATCTCTAGAAGCTTCTCATGTTTTAACAGCCATTGGTCTAAAGCACGAAGAGGCTCATGGTTCTTTGAGAATGTCTTTAGGTAAGTATAATACCAAAAGTGATATAGAATATGTTTTAAAAGTTTTACCCAAAGTTATTAAAAAATTGAGAAAAATATCACCATTTAAAGGAAAGTGGAAATAATGAAACAAAAACCCTATTCCAAAGAAATTATGAAGCATTTTAAAAATCCAAAAAATGTGGGTATAATTAAAAATCCTGACGGAAAAGGAAGAGTTGGAAATATGATTTGTGGAGATGTAATGGAATTATACATTAAAGTTAAGAACAATAAGATCATTGATGCTAAGTTTCAGACATTTGGCTGTGTAGTGGCTTTGGCTATTAGCAGCATTTTAACAGAAATGGTTAAAGGAAAAACCGTAAAACAAGCCATGAAAATAACAAGCAAAGACATTCTTAATAAAACAGGGAAAGTACCGCCTATTAAAATTCATTGTTCGTTTCTAGGTGCAGACGCTTTAAAGGAAGCAATTTATAATTATTTATCAAAAAATAAACTAAAAATTCCAAAGGAATTACAAAAAGAACATGAAAGGATAAAAAGAAACTTAGAAGAAGTTGAAGAAAAACATAAAGATATTGTAGAATTTGAAAAAAAGTTGCTTAATAAATAAATTTATAAATTAAGAATAGATACGTTATATATGCCCAAAGTAATTCATGAAAGAGATAAATGCATTGGTTGTGGAGCTTGCACAGCAGTGTGTCCTAAATTCTGGGAAATGGGAAATGATGGAAAATCTAATTTAAAAGGTGGAAAGAAAAAAGGAAAGAATTTTGAATTAGATGTAAAAAACGCTGCTTGCAATAAGGATGCAGAAGCTTCATGCCCAGTTCAGTGCATACATGTTAAATGATTTAAATGAAAAAAATAACAAAAAAAACAGTTTTAGGAGAAGTGGTTATGAAACACCCTGAAACTGCAGCAGTTTTCTTTAAGTATGGTTTACCCTGTGCAATGTGTCATCTTGCTTTTGGAGAAACCATTGAAGAAGCAGCTGAACTCCATGGAATAAAATTAGATAAATTACTTAAGGATCTAAATAAAGCAATAAAGAAAAAATGAGGAGGTTACTAAATGAAAGCTAAAAAAGGCGAAAAGTTTAAATGTCATAAATGTGGCCTTGTGGTATCTATAGACAATGAATGTGGATGTGAAATATGTGATATTTTATGTTGTAGCGAACCTTTGAAAAAGGTTGAAGAGAAGAAAGAAGAATAATAATTTAAAATTTATTTAATAATTGATGAATATGAATGTAAAAGTTTATTCAACCAATTTTTGTACAAATTGTAAAATGGCAAAAGAATTTCTAAAAGAGAAAAAAATACCATTTGAAGACATAAATGTTCAAGAGAACAAAGAGGCAGCCAAAGAAATGATTGAAAAATCTGGACAAACAGGAGTTCCTGTAATAGAAATAGACGGAGAAATAGTGATAGGTTTTAACATAGAGAAAATTAAAGAGATTTTAAAATTAGATTAAAAACGAAGTTAATCGAAAGCTTTAAATAATTTACTACCTTATAGTAAGTTATAAATTCAGAAAGCTTCAAAAGTTTAAATAAGTCTAAAAACATCATGTTTTTATGACTGAGGAAATAAAAACAACTGAAGAAAAAAGTGTTAAAATGTCAAAAATGCCTAAAATGAACGTTTGGATGATAACTTCAATAATTCTTGTAATTATTTTAGCAGCCGTTTTAATATTCTTTGGAACTGGAACTGCTGGTATGGTAGTGGCAGGTTCCAATGTTTTGAGTCCAGAAGACGCATCTCTTAGTGCGCTTGAATTTATTAATGAAAACTTTGTAGCACCTGATACAGAAGCATCCTTTGTTTCTGTAAAAGAAATTGGGAATGTATATAATATTACTCTTTCTTATCAGGGAAACAATATTCCTGTATATGTAACAAAAGATGGAACTTACATGTTTTTAACACCACCAGTAGACATAACAGAAAGTTTACCTGAGCCAGAAGAACAAGAACAAACACAACAGCAACAACCACCAGAAGTTCCAAAAACAAACAAACCAGAAGCACACGCTTTCATTATGTCATATTGTCCTTATGGCTTACAATTTTTGAATGCTTATACACCTGTAATTGATCTTTTTGGCGACAAAGCTGATTTGGAAGTTAATTTTGTTAATTATATAATGCATGGAGAAAAAGAAATTCAAGAAAACAATAGAATACACTGCATACAAAGAGAACAAAATGATAAGTTTACTGATTACTTAAGATGTTTTATGGAAAAAGACGATTGGGAAACTTGTTATAGTGAAGTTGGAATAGACAAATCTAAAATAGATGCTTGTATAACTCAGATTGATTCACAGTTTAAAATAACTGAACTCTATAATGACAAAAGTACTTGGAGGGGTGGAAATTACCCACAATATCCAGTTGATAATGCTTTAATATCACTATTTCAACTTGAGGCCGATGGTAGATTTGGATCACCTACTTTTGTTTTGAACGGAAAAGAAATAAGTGTACAAAGAACACCAGAAGCAATAAAACAAGCAATATGTTCAGCTTTTAACAATCCTCCAGAAGAATGTTCTCAAGCTTTAAGCGGTTCTAGCAATCCTACTTCTGGAAGTTGTGGTTAATTTTAATACTTAATATTTCTAAAAGATTATAGTAGTAGGGGATATAATGAATATCAACAAAATAAGAAAAGACTTTCCTTTGCTTCAAAAAATGATAAATGGCAAGCTCATAATATATTTTGATAATGCATGCACAACTCTTAAACCTAAACAAGTTGTTGATGCTATTCTAGAATATTATTCTGAATATACAGGGTGTGCTGGCAGGTCAATCCATAAATTATCAACCAAGACAACAGAAAATTTTGAAAAAGCTAGAGAAAAAATTGCCAAGTTCATAAATGCTAGAAAAGCAGAAGAAATAGTCTGGACTAGAAACACAACAGAAGCAATCAATCTTATTTCCCATGGTTTTAAATTTGAGAAAGGAGACAAAGTGTTAACAACAAACCTAGAACATAGTTCTGGTATTATACCATGGCTAAGTTTATCAAAAAAAGGAGTTATAGATCTTGATCTTGTTTATTCTAATAGAGAAGGTGTTTTTAATATTGAAGATTTCAAAGAAAAAATTGATAATAAAACCAAGTTAGTTTCAATAGTTTTTGGTTCAAATGTTACAGGAACTAAAGTAGATTTAGAAGAAGTTGTAAAAGTTGCTCATGATAATAATGTATTAGTTCTGGCAGATGGTGCTCAGGCTGTTCCTAGAACTCTTGTAGATGTGAAAAAATTAGATGTTGATTTTCTTGCATTTTCAGGACATAAGATGTGTGGACCAACTGGTATTGGTTGTTTATATGGAAAACTAGATCTGTTAAAAGAATTATCACCTTTCATCCTAGGTGGAGAAACCATAAAAGACACTTTCTTAGATACAAAATCCTTTAAAATTGAAGATGTTCCACATAGATTTGAAGCAGGAATTCAGAATTATGCAGGAGCAATTGGTTTAGGAGCTGCTGTTGATTATTTATCGTCTATAGGAATGAAAAATATTGAAAACCAGGAAAAAGAATTGTCAAAAGACTTGGTTACAGGTTTGTTAAATATTCCGAACTTAAAGTTGGTTGGACCAAAAGATTGGAATAAAAGAAGTTCTTTAGCTGCTTTTAATATAAAAGATATGCAACCCCATGAAATTGCAATATTTCTTGATGAGAAAAATATATGTGTAAGATCTGGTATGCATTGCACCCATGCTTTTCATAAATTCATAAACTTAAACAAAGGCTCTGTTAGGGCTTCTTTGTATTTTTACAATACAAAAGAGGAAGTGAAAATATTTATAGAAGAACTAAGTAATATTGCAAAGATGTTAGGTAGATAAAATGGTCATATGTATTGTTGCACTAGTAGTTTTTTCATTTCTAAGCATCGTGTCTGCACGATACAGACCATTGGCCAAAGATGCTTTTAAATGTGTTTTCTTAATGATTCAATTTAAACCTTGTGACGT
>CAYGBE010000037.1:0-2962 GCA_964348065.1 uncultured archaeon | reverse complement strand
CACTGAAAACGTGACTCTGCCTCTTCCTGACGGGTTGCATTACGTAGTTGTTTATGCTAACGACACTGCGGGGAACATGGGAGAATCTAGCACGGTTTACTTTACCGTTGACAGCGTGGCTCCCCACATTGAGCTTCTCTCCCCAGAAAACAAGACGTATGCTGTAGCAGATGTTCCCTTATCCTTCACCGTGAGTGGGGCAACATCTTGGGTGGGTTATAGTTTAGATGACCAAATGAACAAGACGGTTAGTGGTAATATTACTCTTGTTGGTTTGTCTGATGGCGTACACACAATAACAGTCTATGCTAATGACACTGCCGGAAACATGGGTCGCTCTGTTTCAGTGTACTTCACTACTAACGCTTTGCCTCCCTACATTGAGCTTTTCTCCCCAGAGAATAAGACGTATACTTCAAATTCTGTTTCATTGAGCTTTGCCGTGAACGAACCTACTCTTTGGAAAGGGTACAGCTTAGACGGACAGGCAAACGTAACAATTTTTGGAGACATAACTCTACCTGGATTGTCTGAGGGATCGCATAGTCTAGTAGTGTATGCTAAAGATATGGTCGGAAACACTGGGGCTTCCGGAATAGTCTACTTTGCTGTAGAAACCCGTCAAACAGAACCTTCACAACTATGGATTGTGGCGGTAATAGTAATAATAGCAGGAGTTGGATTCGCCCTCTCAGGCTATATGGCATATGATTTGTTTAAGCGCGCCCCGAAATGAGCTTGGACATAGGATAAAAGGAACTTGTTGTAGCTCAGTTTTCCCAATGACTGTAAGGATTCGCGCGCGTAGAAGGAAGGAGCCAAAATTTTGGCTCCACACACTTGCGCACGAGGCATTTTCAATCTGAATTGTTGATTCATAACTTTTTTTAGCTTTAGAACGGAACGAGGAGAGCAAGGTCTTTGTAGGGAGAGATAAAAAATGCGTAACAAACGACTTCTAATTCCATTTCTTCTGTTTCTCTCTTCAATTATTATTCCTTTTGTGCAAGCCACAACAATAACTGCATGCACCTTTGATAAGGACACATACAACCAAGGCGAAACAGGACATATCACAGTAACTATATACAACGATGACGATGGCAAAATCAGAATCACCGAGCTAAGCGCCACCATTAACTACTACTACACTGACGAAAACGCCTACATTCAGAAATTCAGCACCAATGCAACTTTACCCTCTGAAATTCAGCAAGGAAATTCAAGCACCTTCTACATCCCGTTCAGTCTTCCAACCAAAATCGCTTCAGGCTACACGAACGTTGACGTAAAAGCCATAATCGAGCTGTGGAACCTTCAAGAGGAAATGGTCGCGCGCATCGCGCGCGCGCATCAACCGTTGCTCTACATAGAATCGCCCTATAAAGAACAATTAGAGGAACAAGTCACGATTAACGAACAACAAGTTACGATTAACGAACAATTGGATGGTCAGTTGAAGGAGCAGCTGGCGACCAACAAGAATGTCACAAACATGATGTACTTCTTCGGAGTGACCACAATAGTTTTCGCAGCCGTGACAGTGTTTCTCTTCATCGTCAACAGAAGAATGAGATTCCTCACGCAACCTATAGCCTAATCCCTAGTGAAAAAGTAAAGAAAGAATACAATCCCTATTTTTTCAATCAATTGTCTAAAAACATTTTAGAAGATACTTGCGCGCGCGAAGGAGCTGAATAGTTGGGAGATTTGTACGAGTTCGAACTTTTTCGAAGCATGCATGCTTAGAAGATTCATAGTCAAAGCCAGAAAATGGTAGAGTCTTCTAGAGTACACCTAGAATAGAGCTTATATTGCAGAGGAAATCTGAAATAGTATGCTGATTATATATGAAAAAGATTTTTTTGGTTGCTTTTGTGTTGTGGCTCTTGTCGACAGCAGTGGCTATGAGATTCGTTAGTCCAGTCGTTGCAGAGGGAACCATTTATATTAGGCCTGACGGAAGCGTTGACCCCTCTACAGCACCGATTAGACGTGACGGAGACGTCTACACCTTCACCGACAACATTTATGATTCTATTGTTGTTGAGAGGAATAACATTTTGGTTGAGGGAGCTGGCTCTATCCTTCAAGGGACAGGAAGCGGAAGAGGAATAGACCTGTCCGATAGAAGCAACGTAGTAATCCAGAACATGCAAATAAGACATTTCGACAATGGCATCTACCTCGATGGCTCTTCAGGCAGCAATATATATGGAAACACCATAACAAACAACGACCGGGGCATCTACCTCCGCCAATCTTCAAGCAACAATATATATGGAAACACCATAACAAACAACGACCGGGGCATCCACTTCTACAGATCTTCAGAGAACATTTTCTACCACAATAGTTTCATTGACAACACGGAACAAGTTCATTTGCGCTCCACACGCGAAAACGTTTGGGATAATGGTTATCCTTCTGGCGGCAACTACTGGAGCGACTACACGGGCGTTGATCAATACAGCGGTCCAGACCAAGACGAGGTTGGAAGTGACGGGATAGGAGACACAGAATATTTCATCGACTACATAAATCGAGACCGCTATCCGCTTATGTCTGATTTGGTTTTTCCCATTATTTCCATAATTTCACCCGAAAACAAAACGTATGCTGTAAACAATGTTTTTTTGACCTTTACTGTGACTGAGACACCATTATGGATGGGCTACAGCTTGGACGGCCAATCAAACGTAACTGTCATCGGCAACACCACATTACTTGGTTTGTCTGAGGGAATCCACAGTGTCATAGTCTATGCTACCGATGTTGCTGGAAACATAGGTTCCTCGGATATAGTCTACTTCGCCGTAGACACTGTATCTGTCAGTATTGATCTTCTTTCACCTCAGAACAAAACATATGCCACAGATTCTGTTTCCTTAAGCTTTGAAGTTGACGACGAGACTTCGTGGATGGGCTACAGCCTAGACGGTCAAGCAAACAATACGATTAC
>CAYGBE010000036.1:0-16621 GCA_964348065.1 uncultured archaeon | reverse complement strand
CATGCCTGGTCCGCCTAATCGGGCTCATGCCCAACGTATATCATGTTTTCTCGCCTTCGGCGAGCCTGTTTTCATCCACCCAGCAAGCTGGGTGGTATTCAACAGGCTTTTTTTATAAGACGTTCACCGGCATAATGAATCACAGATTTCTTCAACCCTAGCACTTTTATTTAAACGCAAAACTGCACCACCATGTTTATTTGCTTACCCTCAACCTTAACCTCAACACTGGTGTCTAACTGCAGCGCCGCATGACCGCAACACTCTAGATACTTGGATGTAAGGACCATGTATACGAAATTTTATAAGCTGCACGAAAGGCCCTTCAACCTTACCCCAGATCCTAAATTCTTATATCTTGGGGAAACCCATAGAGAGGCCCTGGCTCATTTGGTTTATGCCGTGAGAGAACGCAAGGGATTCATGGTCATGACAGGGGAGGTTGGCACTGGGAAAACTACCCTCCTCCATGCCTTATTGAAAAAATTGGACGTCAACACAAAAACCGTCTTCATCTTTAATCCCATGTTGGAGGCAAAAGACTTCTTCAAATTCGTCTGTTTTGACCTGGGAATCCAAGCCAAAGATCAGACAAAGGGCGATTGTCTGCTGGAGATCTATCAATTCCTCGTTGAATCTTACAGAGAACACAGAACCGTTGTAATGATCATTGATGAAGCTCATAATCTTACCCCTTCCCTTCTGGAGGAAATCAGGCTTCTCTCCAATTTTGAGACGGCTAAGGACAAGCTCATTCAGATTATCTTGGTAGGACAGCCCGAACTGAATTTCACGCTTAACCTGCCCGAATGTCGTCAATTGAAACAGAGAATTAGCCTCTGGTTTTACATAAACCCTTTGACCAAAAAAGAGGCGGCTGAATATATCAGATCGAGGCTTCGGAAAGCCGGTCTTGGAACTCCCTGTTTTAGACAAAACGCGGTCGATGAGATCTTTCGATATTCCAAGGGGATACCGAGGCTCATCAATATCCTTTGCGACAATTCTCTCACTATTGGATACGCTACGGATAAAAAAAAGATCGACAAAAAAATCATTCGAGAGGCGATAGATGATTTAGAAGCCGGCCAACGCCGCCGACCTCGGGCAGGCCAAATTCCCGGGGCAACGAATCAAGCGTTGTTATCTTCTTTGGCCGCAAAATCGAAGAAATCCCAGCTCGAGGAGTCGAAACCAAGAAGAACAAAGAGACGGGGCGCCCTTCCCTTTAACTTGTGGGTGTATGTTCTTCTTTCAAGGATTTACTTATTTTTTTTCGGGTCCAGTCCAACCAGAACCAGACTTTCAAACCATCATCAGCGAGAATAGCCAAAAACCCATCCCCGTTGCGACGCTAGTGAATTGCAGCACTGCGACACCGTGTAATTTCAGCACTTAACATTCAAGGAAATCATCTTAGGAGGCTTAGTATGAGCAAAATGTACAGAGCATTGGAGAAGGCACAGAGGGAGCGGAGGACCACGGTAAAGAGTATTAGAACCGAAAGAATGCCTATTGTTTCAAAAGGATCAACCAAGGAAAAACCCTCTGATCGCACCATATATTTAAGGGGGCAGAATGCCCTTGCAGCTGAAGAGTTCAGAAAACTTCGGACCATGATTTTCCAGGCATCAGTTACTAAACCGATGCAAACCATATTGGTTACGAGTGCTGTTGCCGGGGAGGGAAAATCGACTGTTGCGAGTAATCTGGCGCTCGCGATTTCTCATGGGGTAAAAGAACACGCCTTATTGATTGATTGCGATCTTCGCAATACTCACAACACACCACTTATTAGACGAAATATACCTTTGGGTCTTTCCGACTATTTAATGGGTAAGCTCAATACCGCAAACCTGATCGTGAGGACAGGGATCCCAAAATTATCCGTTCTCCCATCGGGATCTATTGCATCGAATCCCGTGGAATTGGTGGGTTCTGAAAAAATGAGACACTTAGTGAAAACATTGAAATCACAATATGCCAATAGATACATCATTATTGACTCCCCCCCGATTTTTTTAACAACGGAACCCATTATCCTTTCAGAAATGGTCGATGGGGTTGTCATAGTGGTGCATGCAGGTAAAACACCGCGAGAGGTAGTTCAAAAGGCTGTAAACAGCATTAATAAGGAAAAAATCCTCGGTATAGTTTTAAACCAAAATAAAACCAAACCCTCTTACTACCACTCATCAGGATACTATTACCCACAAAAGAGAGGTTGAAGCATGAAAATGCCATGCAATGAGTTAAGCACGGCATATGCTGGGGTAACTTAACTTTTGACCCTTTGAAATAACCATACAAGGAGAATAGCCATGAAAAACCATTTTCTAACTTTAATCCTTGCCTCTCTATTCTTGATTTTGAATCCTATTAACTTCATTAACCAAACCAACGAAACTAACGAAATCAACCAATTCAACCCAATAAACCAAAATGCATGGGCACAAGATTCGAAAAAACAACCCGGCGCAGGTCCAGCCCAACCATCCCCAGCGATATCTAAACATCCTTTCCGGGTCCTCCCTCTTGACGTCTCTGAAGATTATGTCATCGGCCAGGGGGATGTGTTGGAGGTTTTTGTCTGGCGCAATGAACAGCTATCCCGCCAGGTTACGGTCAGACCCGATGGGAAGATCTCCCTCCCATTGATCCAGGACCTCCAGGTTCAGGGCTTGACGGTTCTTCAACTGAGGGATCAGATCACACGGATCTTGAAACAATATGTTCAAAACCCAACGGTCACGGTGATCGTCACCCAAATCAACAGTTACAAGATTAGCGTCTTGGGCAAGGTTGTCCAACCAGGGGTCTATCCAATAACTACGAGAACAACACTTCTGGAGGCTATCTCCATGGCTGGCGGTTTTACGGAGTGGGCCAACCAGGGAAAGATCACCGTGATTACAACCCAGGAAGGCCGGACAAAAAAACTCCGAATCAATTACAATAAAATTGTCTCAGGAAAAGACCCCTCTCAAAACATCATCCTCACCCGCGGTGATACGATTGTTGTTCCATGAAGTTCATAATAACTCTTGTTTCATTGGTTGAATTGGTTCGATTGGTTTTTGGTTTTGCTAAACCAATTGATCAAAAATTTAGCTGAAAGATTGAATTCAACCAATCAAACTAATATAACTAATAGAACCCAAAAAACAGGAGGTTGTCTGGAATGTGCCGTTTCAAATTCCTAGTCGTTGCTGTAATCCTACTCTTAATCTTCTCCCCTAGTTTGGCTGAGGCCAAGTGGTCCCTTACGCCCCGCGTGTCTGTTGAAGGGCAGTACGATGACAACATCTTCCTCACCGAAAGGGACGAACAGGATGATTTCATTACAACAGTCTCACCGGGGGTTAGTTTGAATTACCTGGCACCCACGGGGGAAATTATCCTGGACTACGAATTTCGAAGATCATTTTACAGTGATTTTTCCGAGCTCGATTTTTCCGGCCACCGTGGACGTGCTGAAGCCCGAGCGGATGTCGTCCACTGGTTTGGCGCTGGAATCAGGGAAACGTTCATAAGGGATGAGGACCCCATTGAGCTTACAGGCCTTGACGAATTTGAAAGCCCGTCTATTAGAACCGGCAGAAGAAATCGCTACACTCGAAATATCGTGGAACCAGAAGCAGTGGTTCGATTCGGTGAGAATCGTTCGATCCGGCTCGGGTACAGGAATAACATCTTGAGAAATAAGAGGGAGGATATCGCCGATTTGGATGGAAATGCGGGCAATGCACTGCTCACCTTTGGCTTGAATATCCGGCATATTCTTGAGGTTTTCTACGAACACATAAACCAGGAATATGACGAAACGATTCCTCCCACTGACGATCGAGACCATGACGGCGATGAAGTTCGAGGAAGATACACCTATCATTTCAACCCGAAAACTACTGCCTTTCTTGAGTATCGATACCTTCAGCGAGATTTTGACAGGGAATCAGCCAGGTTTGTCGACTACGAGGTTCACAACCCGAACCTGGGCTTTACTCGGGATCTCTACGAAAATGTCACCTTATCGGCCAGCGGTGGCTATGCTGTCCGCGATGCAGACGGCCGAAAGGATGAAGACGCCTTTTTCGGTCGGGGAAATTTTTCTGCTGTATATAAGCGCCTGACCCTTTCTCTTTACGGTGAGACCGGCGTCGGTGAGGACTTCCTCAGTGCCGAAAGCCTGGGCTTCAACGAGTTCTGGCGTGCGGGTATAGACGCTAGGTATCAGCTCCTCGAAAGGCTCCAGATCGCGGGTTTTTTCTACATCGAAGAAGAGGATTTTACAGACCTTGACCGTAAGGATACGACCTGGAGTGTTAGCGGAACGTTGAGCTATCAGATCCTGAGATGGCTCTTCTTAGATCTCGAATATGAACACAACGAAAGGGACTCAAACATCGACTTCGAAAGCTATGACGATAATCGATATTTCGGCCGAATCACCGTTCAGTACGACATCGCCGAATTTCTCTAATTCCCTAATCAGTTAGCTAAACCAAACAAACCAGACAGACGAGATGGACCAAATAGACCAGATGGACGAAATAGACGAAATGAACCAGACCAACGAGATAAACAAGGAGGTTAAGGCTGAGGCTTAGGTTGAGGATAAGGCCAGATAAATGAAATAGACCAGATTGACGATCCTAACAACCTAAACGGTAAAAACCAGAATGAACCAGATAAACCAATTCAACTAATCAAACTAATGAAACCAAGTTAACCGAGGAATTATCATGGAACTCAACACACCTCAAGACTACATTGAAATAGCCAAGCGGCGAAAGTGGTGGATTATCATCCCCTTTGTGTTGGTAACGGTGGGAAGTTACTTCGTCTACCAGAGACTGCCCAAAATGTACAAGGCCACAACGCTGATTCTCGTTCAACCACAAAAAATCCCGACGAGTTACGTTAAGCCAACTGTGACACAATCTGTATCGGACCGGTTGGCCACCATCAGCCAGCAAATCTTGAGCCGGACAAGTCTCGAACAGGTTATAAGTGAACTCCATCTCATCGAAAATCCATCGGATCCTCTGCTGATGAGCAAAGAAGTGGCATCGATGAGAAGTGCCATCGTGATCGACGTGCATCGCAGAGGTCGTCGAAAGGAACAAACCAGTGCTTTTGAAATCTCTTTTGAAGACCAAAGCCCGGTAAATGCAGCTAGAATCGTGAATAAAATATCCTCCCTCTTCATAAGAAAAAACACCGAAGCGAGGGAAGAACAGGCACGCGGTACTTCTCAGTTTCTCGAGAAAGAACTTCGGGATATTGAAAAGAGTCTGAAGGCAAAGGAGGAAGCCATTCGAGCTTTTAAAGAAAAAAATATGGGAGAACTCCCAACCCAGTTGGACGCAAACCTGCGCATTCTGGAAAGGTTTCAACAGGAAGTGCAGACGAATAATCAATCAATTATTGCGGCGCAACAGAGGAAAGCAAACCTGGAGATCCAAATAGACCAATTGAGAACGGGCATGATACGAAGGCCGAACGATCAGGCCGTGGTGATCGAGGATCCTCTCTTTGCTCAGTTGGATAACCAAGTAAAACACTTACAGGAGCTCCAAACACAATATACGGATAAGCATCCGGATGTTATTGCAGCAAAGGCCAACATAGAAAAACTGAAAACTCAAGTCAGAGAAAGAGAAACAAAGATCATGGAGAAACCCAACGAAACGATTCCTCTCCCTAATCCAATTCTAAATCGGTTGAATGTCGACCTGCTGGAAGTGATTGCTCAAATCGATCAATTGAGGAGAGAAAACGAAAATTTAAGAAGTCAGATCGGGGTATACCAGCGTAGAGTTGAAAACGCGCCAAAGAGGGAAGAAGAAATGTCGACTCTCTTGAGGGACTATGGTCTTTTACAGGAAAATTATCAGTCTCTGTTGGACAAGAAAATTCAGGCCCAAATGGCTGAGAATCTTGAAAGAAAACAGAAAGGGGAGCAGTTCAAAGTTCTTGATCCCGCAACCCCTCCTATGTACCCTTTCAAACCAGATAGAAACAAGTTTTTTGGACTTGCGTTACTCCTGGGGCTCGGTCTTGGAGGGTGTCTGGCCTTTTTAAGAGAAAATATGGACCGATCTCTCCACAAACCCGATGAAGTTGAACAATACCTTGGATTCCCGGTAATTGCCACCCTTCCTATCATCAAAAAAGGAAAGAGTAAGAGGAGGTAAACCCAGTCGACCTGTTTTCCTCTACCAGTCCACGTAATAAGAAAAACTTCTCCCAACGAGCCGTACTAAACCAATTAAACTAATGTAACCAATCAAACTCCCACAACAATCGGTTCTTTAGGGAATCGGATTAATCAAACCAACCCAGCAAACTCGCCGAAATGATTCGTTTCAATAACAGATACATATCCGCCTATAGAATCTTATTCTTAGCGGTTGACACGGCCCTTCTCTTGGGAGCGGTCCCCTTGGGATACTACCTCCGGTTCATAGGGGAGGGGTACTATGTCACTGTGCAAGAGCTTTTTATCCGGAGCTTCTTTTTCGCCATCGTCCTTCAACTATCCCTCTATTATTTTGAGCTCTATGAATTAAAAGTCATACGAGACGGTTCTAAATTCGGTTATCGCCTTGTCCAGTCGATGGCAGTGGCCGTTATTTTGCTGCTGATAGCCTACTATGCTTTTCCAATCTTAACTGTCGGGCGGGGTGCATTGCTGTTCAGCATTAGCCTTGCCACAAGCGGGGTATTTATTTGGCGAATTGTCTACCGTTCTATAGTTAAGGGAAGCCAACTAAACGAACGGATCATCATCTTAGGCACTGGCGAATTTGCTCGAGAAATCGCCAGAGAAATTCGACAAAGGGGAGACTCTGGATTCGAGATAATCGGACATATTAAGGTTCAGCAGAAAAAGGAGAGTGAAAATGAAAAACCCACAGTCTGACGTACCGATCATCGGTGATTGCTCCCTCATTCATAAGATTGTGAGGCAGGACAAAGTCGACCGAATTATCGTGGCCTTAGAGGAGCGGAGGGGAAGATTCCCGGCAGAGGAGCTTTTGAACTGCAGGATGGAGGGTATATCAATAGAGGAGGGAATTGCCTTCTATGAGCATTTGACGGGAAAATTACTCATCGAGAGGGCTTACCCCAGCTTTCTCATATTTTCCGATGGATTCATAAAGTCACCGTACCATCATCTGGTGAAGACTATTGGGGATTTCTTTCTTTCTCTCCTTGGCTTGATCGTTTTGTTGCCAATTATGTCCATAATCGCTTTGGCAGTAAAGTTAGATTCGTCCGGTCCGGTTTTCTATCGCCAAGAAAGGGTAGGAAAACACGGCAAGAATTTCCTGTTGCTCAAGTTTAGGTCTATGAACAAGGACGCAGAGAAGGAAACGGGTCCTGTTTGGGCTGAAGAAGGAGATAAGCGTGTGACCCGAGTTGGAAAAATTATCCGGAAACTGAGATTGGACGAAATTCCTCAGATTATCAATGTCATTCGAGGTGAAATGAGCTTTGTCGGCCCGAGGCCCGAACGACCCCATTTTGTTAGAAAGTTACAGGAAGAAATACCATTCTACGATAAGAGATATACTGTTAAACCCGGCATTACGGGATGGGCTCAGATAAAATATCCGTATGGGGCATCGACAAATGACGCTTTGGAAAAACTCAAATATGACCTCTATTTCATAAAGAATATATCGCTCTTTTTCGACTTTTTTATCCTTTTCAAAACCGCTCAAATCATTTTGTTCGGAAATGGCGCCCGATAACTGTCAATTCAGATTGCTCCATTTTTACAATCTCTCGACTATAGCGAAATCATTCTTGCAAGGCTCGAGGCAGAAGTACAATTGATAAGAAAAGTCAACGCCTTAACCATAGACGTAGAAGATTACTTCCATATTCACGCCTTCTCTAACGTGATTACTCAATCAAACTGGGATTATTTGGAATCCAGAGTTGAGACAAATACGCACCAAATTCTCGATATCCTCGATAAAGCCAATAGTCCAGACATTAAGCCCCGAGCCACATTCTTCGTGCTTGGGTGGATTGCGGAGCGGCATCCGGCATTGGTAAGAGAAATCCATTCGAGGGGTCACGAGGTCGCCTGTCACGGCTATAAACATCAGTGTGTGTTCAAACAGACGAGAAAAGAGTTCAGAGAAAACGTAAGAAAGGCAAAGGGTATCCTAGAGGACCTGATCGGGGTAAAAGTCATCGGCTATCGTGCCTCCACCTTTTCCATCACTAAAGAAACCATGTGGGCCCTCAGCATCCTCTACGAACTGGGCTTTCGATACGACTCCAGCATCTTCCCTATCAACCATCATGTCTACGGGTTTCCCGGAGCTCCTCGCCTCCCATTTTCCATTGATTTTTCCCACGGTGACATCATTTCTCAAATGAAGAAACCAAAATATCTGCATGAAGCCAAAAAAACGAACCAACGCGATGGGGGAATCTCCGGTAATTATGAGTTAATGCCTACATCCCATAACCAGAACCAGCAACGCGCGCCAGATTCGCTCTTTTTCGAGTTTCCTCTGTCAACGATCTCTCCCCTTGGCTTCAACTTGCCCTGCTCCGGAGGCGCCTATTTTCGAATCTTGCCCTATTGGTATACACGGTGGGGGCTGAGAAAGATTAATAAGAATAACCCAGGACCAGCAGTTTTCTACATACACCCTTGGGAACTGGACCCCACGCTTCCGAAGATTAATAATGTGTCCCTGTTGTCAAGATTCAGAACCTACACAAACCTGAAAAGCACGGTTTCAAGATTCAATCGGCTATTAAACGATTTCAGCTTTGCCCCTCTCGCTTCAATGATATGAAAAAAACAGACAACCCATGAGGATTCTTTCGTATGGGATTCAATATTCTTACTACTGGTAAGTGTGCGATGCCTCACCTTTAACCTCCATCAGAAGGGAAGTATCCAAAATGAAACTCATTATCCAAATTCCATGCTATAACGAGGAGAACACCCTTCCTATCACTGTTAGAGACATCCCACGTACTATCAAAGGAATAGACACAGTAGAGATCCTGGTCATTGATGATGGGAGTACAGACCGAACCTTCGAGGTGGCCAGAGAACTGGGAGTTGATCACATCCTGAAATTTAATAAGAACAAGGGCCTGGCTCGGTCATTCAGCGCAGGACTCGATGCCTCCATTAGATTTGGCGCGGACATCATTGTCAATACGGACGGAGACAACCAGTACAGAGGAGAAGATATTCCGAAATTAGTCAAACCCATCATTGAAGGGAAAGCCGATATCACCGTTGGGAATCGTCAGGTTGATGGAATTAAACATTTTTCTTTCACCAAAAAAACATTCCAAAAAGTAGGGAGCTGGGTGGTTCGAAGACTTTCAGAGACGAACATTGCTGATACGCCCAGCGGATTTCGCGCCTATAGTAGGGATGCCGCTTTGCGGCTGAATATCGTTTCTCCTTTTTCTTACACCCTTGAGACTATCATTCAAGCGGGGAAGAAACACTTGAAGATCGTCGACGTCCCTGTTCGGACCAATAAGCCCTTGAGAAAATCGAGGCTCTTCTCCAGCATTCCCGATTATATCAAAAGATCTGCGGTTACCATCATCAGAATGTACACCATGTTTCAACCCCTCAGGGTATTTTTTTACGTTGGCATTTCCCTGTTTTTCGTAGGTTCTCTGGGCGTTCTGAGATTTCTCTATTTTTACTTTACGCAGGGTGGTGCAGGCCATATTCAGTCCCTGGTGCTATCTGGCGTCCTCATCATCTTAGGATTTATGCTCCTGATGATCGGCCTCGTAGCCGATATCATCTCCTTTAACCGCCGGTTGATTGAGGATACTTTATATAGGGTCAGAAAGATGGAATTGGCTTCGATGTCACGCTATGACAATAAAGATCACTCTAAAGATCAAGAAAGGAAAAATAACGCCGCCACGAGAGAGAGTCAAGTTCGTCCCCCCAAAGGCATATCAAAGGTAAGAAATATCCCATGAATATATCGCTTATCGGTCCTTCCTATCCTTTTAAAGGTGGAATATCCCATTACACTACATTGCTTTACAAAAATCTCAGAAAACACCACGAAACACTCTTCTACGCCTTCAGACGGCAATACCCACAATGGCTCTTCCCCGGCAGCACGGATAAGGATACCAGTGCTAATCCAATCAGGGAAAACGGGGTTGAGAATATCCTCGATTCCCTGAACCCCCTTACATGGTGGAACGTCTTTCTGAAGATCAAGAAAGCAGATTCACAGTTAGTCATTTTCCCCTGGTGGGTATCCTTTTGGACTCCTCAGTTCTGGACGATAGCAACTTTGGTGAAGATGTTCACCCGTTCAAAGATACTCTTTATTTGTCACAATGTCGTGGAACATGAATCCAATACAATCGATAAAATATGTACCAAATTCGTGTTGAAAAAAGGAGACTATTTCATCGTCCATTCAAGGGAGGATTTAGAAAACCTCAAAAAAATTAGACCGGAAGCCAATGTCAAGCAAAGTTTTCACCCCACATATGAGGTATTTCAATCCAAACTTATTACGAAAGAAGATGCCCGGAAGCGATTAGCCATTGAGGGAAAGACCATTCTCTTCTTTGGCTTTGTGAGACCATATAAAGGATTGAACTACCTGATCGAAGCCATGCCTATAATAACAAAGCTTATGGATGTTAACCTTCTAATAGTTGGAGAGTTCTGGAATGGAGAAAAAGAGTACAGGAGACAGATTAAAGATTTAGGGGTTGAAGATAATATCAGGATCATAAATAGGTATGTCCCAAATGAAGAAGTAGGATTATACTTCTCTGCCTGCGATCTCGTCGTCCTGCCATACGTCTCTGCAACGGGAAGTGGCATTGTTCAGGCTGCCTTTGGCTGCAACAAGCCGGTAGTGACAACGAATGTTGGCTGTCTCCCTGATGTTGTTGGTGACAGCAAGACTGGATATTTAGTTTCTCCAAGGAATCCTAAGGCAATTGCGGATGCGGTATGTACCTTTTATGGTAAAAACAAGGAAGAGGATTTTGTCAGAAATATTGCCGCGGAGAAAGAGCGATTCTCTTGGAACAGGATGGTAGAAACGATAGAAAGCGTTGCAATAGAGGAAGACTCCAATCGAGCGTAATTCAATATTCGTGTGGAACCTTGACCGGATTATAGTACATGAGAGTTAATCTAAAAAAGATACTTTCAAATCGATGGTTAATGATAATTTATGTAACTGCTCTCATAGTAGTTGCCGGTTATTTTTTCTATGCACAGAGGGGGAAATTTGTCGAAATTTTAGCGGCTGCACAGCTTCGTGTAATACTTCTTTCACTTGCTGGTTCCGTGATAAACACTATTGTATACTCTCATATACATCGCATCATATATAGAGGACTGGGAACTGATATATCCCATTGGGAAATGTATAGAGTGATCTATGTCTCCCGACTCGGTAACTATGTTCCTGGAAGGTTCTGGTTCGCTGCAAACTACTACATATTTTCTCGCAAATTAAATATAGATGGGAGAAAAATCGCGAAGACTTACATTATAGATAATTCCATGCTTTTCTTTACCGCAATTATCTGTGCCTTGCCTGTGATCTTTTTACTTCCTCCGTCAGTACAAAAGCTTTTCATAGTCTTGCCCTTTGCCATTCTTATACTCATCCATCCGAAGGTGCTGAACAGATTTATCGATACCCTCTCGTCCAAAGTGAGATTGCAGGAAAACAGCCAGGACGGGATTAGTGGACCGAACTACACTACGTACATTAAGGTCTTCGGGCTTTACTTTGTAATCTGGCTGGTCGCCGGTTTTTCTATGTACGTCGTTCTGTTAGCTCTCCAACAAGTAAGCATCAAGGTAATTCCTATATGTCTGTCTGCCAGTGCATCATCCACCATGATCGGCCTGCTTGCTGTCTTTGCCCCGGCTGGCCTCGGTGTTAAAGAGGGTATAGGTGTACTTGTGCTTTCCCAAGTCACTTCGATAGAAACGGCTGCTGTTGTTGTAGCGATTTTGCGGATTAATCAGGTGATCACTGAGCTGGTGTGTGGATCAATTTCCGCTATTTCCCTGTATAGAGAAGAGATGAATCGGAAGACGATCACCACCGCATGTAGTTAACTGACCACAAAGTACCTTTCGAATATGGAGTTAATCCAATGACTGAACGTGAATCCTTCGGTGTAGATTATGAGCGATTTGCGTTGGGGAAATTGTTCTCGCGGCTCGTTCGGAGGCATAATATTAGAACTGTATTGGAGATTCCTGCTATCGGGGCCAAGGCCGCTCCGTCTATATACTCCATAGGTTTCGGACTCGCTGGCTGTGATGTGACTTTGATAAATCCTGAGGAGTCCGCTAAGAGTATTTGGGAACGGCTGCGGCTGAAAGATAAAGTCTGTTTCATTGACTGTAGCCATATAGAGCATACCGACCTTGAAGATAATTGTTTTGATTTCGTTTGGAATTTCGCCGCTTTCCCTACGGCAGATAATCCCCGAGGCTTACTTCGGGAAATGAGGCGGGTCTCAAAGAAGTATGTCGCCGCAATTTCCGTGAATAGGTATAATATCGGATTTCCAATTCACCGGGCAGTTCATCGATACACAGGGATACCATGGACACACGGTGATGTTAGTTTCAATTCGCCTCGCAAAATGAGGCGATTCTTCGTTGAAAATAATCTGAGCATAGTTGAGACAGGGGTGGTTGATTGTCCACCGTGGCCTGATTCTTTGGGATTTAGAGATGTCCGGCTCCACAGAATGAATGCGGATTCTACTGCAATCGGATGGCATTCAAACATCATTGACTATATCCTGGACGGGAACTATCCAAAATGGATGAAAGCAGTCTACTGCATTGAGGCCATTCCCCTGCCTACGATAATGAAGTTGCTATATTCTCACCTTTTCTACCTCCTTGCGAAAAAGAATGGCGGAGGTACAATAGCGTAGTCTAGGTGCACCATAGATCCCTCACTTCCTCCCGTGCTCTCCTTAAATTTAGCATCCTGAGGAATTGATGAAAGTCCTGATAACTGGTGCAACAGGATATATTGGGCGTCATCTCGTGAAACGTGCATTAAACCGTGGCCATAGAGTAAAGGCACTGGTAAGAAGGACCAGTCCTTATCAGGCCCTCGAGGTGGACAATGTGGAATTGGTCTTTGGTGATCTTGCCGATGGCAAGTCTTTGAGGAACGCATGTTCTAATGTGGACGTGATCTATAACGCTGCCGGACTCCTTGGCAAATGGGGTGTACCCGCCCAGCAGCTCCACGAAGTGAATGTGGAAGGGGTAAAAAACCTGATAGAAGCTTGCATAGACACTGAACCCCAGTATTCTTTACATCTTAGTGCTGGCGGTGTCACGGGCCCAATGAGAAGCCACGTGGCTGACGAAAGCTACGAATGTAGACCCTCCACCACATATGAAAAGACGAAACTACGGGGAGAGCAACTAGCCTTGGAAATGGCTGATAAGTATGGCGTGCCATTATCAGTGGTTCGTCCGACGTTCACGTATGGCCCTGGTGATCCCCACAAGTTTCCCCTCTTCAAGATGGTGAAGAAGAGAGCATTTGTATTCATAGGCAATGGAATGAGCACGGTCCATCCGGTCTATATCGATGACCTGATAGAGGGGATCGAGATAGTCGGCGAGCAGCAACCCAGAGGCGAGATTTACATAATAGGCGGGGACCGGCCCGTAACAAAACGTGAGCTTATCTACACCATAGCGGATGTCTTGGAAGTGCCACGGCCGAAAACCCATATTCCTATCGCACTTGCTTCTCTAGCCGCTCGAATACTAGAGCCGGCAGGAAAGGCGTTCAAATTTGAACCACCTCTTACGTCCTCCAGAATCGTAATGATGACCAAAAACTGGGGCATGAGTATAGAAAAGGCCAAAAGAGAACTTGGATATAAACCAAAAGTGGATCTTCTAGAGGGAGTTAGAAGGACAGTCGCGTGGTACCGGAGAAATAACTACTTGTAGTCAACATCTAAGAGGGCCAAAGATGAAAGTTTTATTAATAATACCAGGTGCAACTCCGTATGCCATGGGAGTACATTTGCAAGCGGGACAACCTCATGTAGGGATAGGATATTTGGCTTCGGTACTTCTGAAAAACGGGCATGATGTCGAGATCGTCGACATGAGGATAGATAGAAGCAGAAAAAAACTCTATCGCAAAATTTCCAATTTTAACCCCGATTACATCGGAATCACATCCCTTTCGAACCAATTCGACATAGCCTATAAGTTGGTGGACGGAATCAAGGAGGATTTCGACACTCCCATTGTGTTTGGGGGCTTCCACGTTTCGGTCATGCGTGAAAAGGTCTTGCATGATACCAAGACTGACTATGGTGTTTTGGGTGAAGGTGAATACACTCTTCTGGAATTGGTCAACGGAGTTGATCCCGCCAAAATAAGGGGATTGATCTGGCGGAAGGGATCGGAAATTATTACCAATCCACCACGGGAGTTTATCAGGGATTTAGACAGCTTGCCGTTTCCCGCCTTCGAGAAATTTCCCCTGAAGAAGTATCTGGACAAAAAGATACCCATCGCAACTTCCAGAGGATGTCCATATCATTGTACCTATTGCGGAACTAAGCTGAACATGGGCCGGAATTTTCGCCCCAGAAGTCCGGAAAACGTGGTAGAGGAAATGGAATACTGGTACCGAAAGGGGTATCGCTACATTGAGTTCAACGATGACTGCTTTAACTTCGACATGCGAAGAGCGGAGAGGATTTGTGACCTGCTGATCGAGAAGCATACGGACCTGAAGTGGGATATAAGAAATGGCATCAGAGTAGACAGGATCAGTAGAACGCTCCTCCAAAAGATGAAAGCTGCCGGATGTTTTTTTGTCGGCTTAGGGATAGAATCCGCCAATCCCGACACCCTGAAGAGCATAAAGAAAGGGATAAAGCTGGAACAGGCAGAGAGGGCAGTAAAGTTGTGCAAGGAAGTGGGGCTCGATATTGACGCGTTTTTCATTGTTGGGCTCCCGTCCGATGACTACGAGTCCTTCAAGAGGACATTATCTTTTGCTCAATCCCTCGATCTCGGAAGGGGAAATGAGGTCAGGTTCTTCAATCTGGTTCCTTTTCCGGGTTCTGAGTTATTCGAATGGATTCAGAAGAATGGTCACTTTATCTACCCCGTGGAAGAATATCTGAATTCCATAGGCAATCTCAGCGAGGAGCCGATATTTGAGACTCCCGATTTTACCAAGGAGGAGCGAGCGAAAGCCTTTCAGGAAGCTCAAGAGTTCGTGATGAGCAAATTCTTAGCCACACATTTCGGTCCATTTATCGGTAAAATCGCCTTCCTCTTCTGGAAAAACAAGCGCCTTAGAGGTGCTACGGGAGGGTTAGGCTGGCGTGCCCTGGGGATTGCCAGACGAATAAGGGTTCGACTGACGTGAAAACCCAGCAATACATAGCTTTTTCCAAAGGTGGGGGATGAAAGTCGCTATCACCGGCGCCACTGGATTCATCGGTATGCACTTGGTTCGGGCGATCTCGAAAAGGGGTTGGCGGATCAAAGCGCTTGTAATGGATAATGACCGGGCCGATCCGTTAAGGGAATTGGGTGTCGATATTTTCAGAGGGAACCTCACGCAAAGAGAAAGCCTCGACGGATTCCCCGGTGATGCAAACCTTGTATATCATCTGGCTGGGCAATTAGGAGGGACGAAAATCGGCTATCGGCAGATGTTTTCAGTGAATGTAGAGGGAACCAAAAATCTGCTAGATCGATGTATTAATTCAAAAATACGGTCTTTCATTCACTCTAGCGCTGCCGGAGTTGTAGGGATCAAAGGCAACGTCGGAGTAAAAGAGAACGCACCTTATGCCCCAGAATCTCCATATGAGGTATCAAAGTGCTATGGGGAACGGTTGGTTCTGGAATTCAGCGTTAAGTATGGATTGCCTGTAACCGTTCTTCGCCCGTGTTTCGTGTATGGCCCAGGCGACCTTCATAAATTGAGATTGTTCCGAGCTATTGCCGAGAAGAAATTCCGTCTCATTGGCAAAGGAAATGCTTTGTGGCATCCAACCTTCATCGACGACGCGATCAAAGGCTTCCTGCTAGCCGCTGAGAAGAAAGCACGAGGAGAAGTCTTCAACGTCGCTGGGCCCACATGGATAGCTGTGAGAGATTTCGCTAATACTATAGCAGCAAGCCTGGGAACGACTGTCCCAAGGTGTAGGATCCCACGAGGGATGGCACACCTCGCTGCACTCTGTTTCGAGGTGGCTTGCGGAAGTCTCAAGATAGATCCCCCTCTTTCAAGAACCAAATTCAAGTTCCTTACCACTAATTTCTGTCTGGACATCTCTAAGTCTAGGGACGTGCTGGGCTACGTACCGCAGGTAGAGGCAGCTGAGGGCGTTGAACATACCGTTAGATGGTATAAAGAGCATGGCTTCTTGGCATAATAAGTAGTGGAGAAGGAGGCAGCTGGGTCCTATGAGGAGCAAAACGAAGATCCTCTATATTCATAGCACCTTTAGGGACGAATCTTACAATTCCGGGCTGTGGAACCTCAGCAGATTCATGGATAGGGAAAAATACCAGATTCTTGCCTGT
>CAYGBE010000035.1:0-2925 GCA_964348065.1 uncultured archaeon | reverse complement strand
ACACTCACGCGGCGAGAGAAAGAAGCCCTTTACGGCATCCTCCTTGTACTTCCGAGCGTGGTTGTTATCGGCGTTACAGCCGCATATCCCCTCGTGAAGGGCATTTCGTTCTCCTTCTTTAAGCTCAGTGGATTCTCCTACGATGGTCCCTTTGTAGGTCTTGCTAACTACGCTCGGGTGATCAGTAGTTCCCTTTTCATGGAATCCTTTCGCAACAACGCGATCTGGGCTTTCGGAACCCTGGCTGGCCAGATAGTGGTGGGACTCGTCACCGCACTCCTTCTGAACAGGGCATTTCGAGGACGATCGGTCGCTCAGGGGCTCATTCTGTTTCCTTACATTATACCCGGGATAATTGCGGTCATAGTCTGGCGATGGATGCTCCACGACCAGTACGGCGTCATCAACCTGGTCTTGAAAAGATGGGTTGGCCTGGAAGAATCAATCCACTGGCTGGCTACGCCCACTCTTTCCATGGTCTCGCTCATACTGGTGGGGATATGGAAGTTCTTTCCCTTCGCGACCATATGCTTCCTCGCCCGTCTACAGATCATCCCGCCCGAGCTGTATGATGCTGCCAAAGTTGATGGGGCCTCCCCGTGGAGGGAGTTCTGGCACGTGACCCTTCCTCAGTTAAGAGAGGTGTTCTTCGTGGTGGTGCTACTCAGGGGAATATTCATGTACCTCAAGTTCGACATACCGTGGCTTTTGACTGCTGGGGGGCCCGGGACAAGCACGTATACACTCCCTATCATGAGTTACGTTGAGGCATTCCAGCAGATGCAACGAGGCACCAGTGCCGCCATAGCCTGCGTGCTGTTCGCAACGCTCGTGGTGGTGGCGTTGGTCTATTTCTTCGTCTTTGAACGGGAAGAGTCGGTGGAGTGAGGCATGACAACCTACGAGGTCAGAAAAACCGTTCGAACTGGCTTGCTGTGGTTCGGGGTGATGTTCTTCGTTGCTGTATCGATATTTCCCCTCATTGAAGCATTCCTTTCTTCTCTCAAACCTCCCGCACAGCTTTTCTCGAGATCTCCACACATGTTTCTTCCCAGTTCGGTCACCCTTCTTCACTATCAGGAACTTTTGGGGGGAACGAAGTTCCTCACCTACTACTTCAACACGACCTTTGTCACCCTTGTCACGCTGGCTCTCGTCATCCCGATTTCAGCGCTTGCTGCCTATGGCTTGACCCGGTTTGTTTTTCCAGGAAGGGATTCGTACAGACGCCTGATCGTGTTCACCTACATGCTTCCCCCCATCTTGCTTTTTCTCCCCCTTCACGCGGTGCTCACGACGCTCGGGCTGGTCAACAGCCGGGCTGGACTGATCTTCGCCTATACCTCATTTTGCCTTCCCTTTGCCATCTGGCTCCTGAGAGCCTTCTTTATGGGAATCCCGGTTTCGTTGGAAGAAGCTGCAATGGTGGATGGGGCCACACGGCTTTCCGCCTTTTTTCGAATCGTGCTCCCTCAGGCTGTCTCCGGGGTAGTGGCAGTCTCCGTCTTTGTGTGTGTGGTTTGTTGGAATGAATACCTGTATGCCCTCGTGTTGACCTCAAGTGATGAAATGAGGACGCTTCCAGTTGGTCTGGCAACATTCATCAGGCTATACACCATCGACTGGGGTAGGGTAATGGCCTCGGTGGTTCTTACCAGTGTGCCTCTCGTGGTTCTCTACGTATTCGTCCAGCGGCACCTCTTGAAGGGATTCGCGGGAGCGGTAAAGGGATAGCCTACACGCACTGACGTCAATTGGCTCGCATTGAGCTCGGGAACACGGGGGGGATAACTCCGGATCGGGACAACTAGAATGAGCCCTAACGTCGCAAAAACTCTTTATCGTAGGGTGGGCATTGCCCACCGATGATTGCTGACGATTGAAAATTGTTTCTCGCCCGCGTCGTCGTTTATTCTAATCGTCTTCGTGCTCGTCCTCGACATTGTATCGAATAATGCTTCACAATTTCACGTGTTTCGATTACGAGGACGACATCCCTGCGGCCGGTGCCCTTCCCGCATCGTATCGACACAGTCAGAGATGAAATCCACTATTGGTGGATTTCAGATCTAACGTAAAGAGTTCGATTATCCCTATATCTGTGCGGTTATACAAACAGGTACTACTCTATTCTTTACAACCAGAGGGTGAGCTCAGCTTGGATGTGCGTACCCCGGAAGAAGGCGGCCAAACCGATTGCCGCGCATACGACTGGCCTGAATTGATCGATGGTGATAAAATCTACTTTAACTTCCTCCTTCGCCATAGGAAGATCGGAGCCCCCACCACAGAAGGCAGAAAAACTGAGGCGATGTGAAGCTCCCAGGGCTTTCCCACACGGATTGTCCGAAGCTCTCTGAGACTCCCGGGAATTACCTTCCCTGAAGCATCAGCCAACTCTATCTGGTATCCTCCCTTTCCAGGTTTGAACTCTACCTCATAACCCACAAGGCTGGGTCCACCGACTGGAAACTTCTCCTTATCGTAACCTACAATGGTGTATCCAAGCTCTGGGCCAGGAACCTGCTGCACATAGTAGGGTTTCTCTTGAATCCTTGACACCACCTTCCCATTTTGTATAAGGCGGAGGGCCCCCTTCTCAATTTGTTTCATATTGACCCAACGCCAGAGTTCGGAATGCCCCTCATTCTGGGGATCAAGGAGCTTGGAATAGTAGAGGTGATTGTACTCGGTCTGGATGTAAGGCCTGAAGTAAAGCGTATTTTTCCCCTCCAGGTAGATTATCTCTGCAGGATCACTTGATGTCTCCGGCATCGTCCAGCGCTTTGCAGGGATTATCTCATATCCAATCTTGCCGCTACGGCGATATGTGAAGGAGACGATTTTTTTCTCGCTCCCCTCAACGATGGTGCCATCAGGGGCATGGAGCCTAATCTCGTATCTTCCCACCGGGAGATTAACGAT
>CAYGBE010000034.1:0-5270 GCA_964348065.1 uncultured archaeon | reverse complement strand
TTCACCTTCTCAAAGAAGGGTTCTGTTAAGGGATCGTAGTCATCCCACGAATAATCTCCTTTGAAAGCCGCTTCAACAGCGGCGATTGTTGCGCCGGGATCAAGTTTGCTTCCATCGGGATCAACCTCATACTCTATGGGAAAACTGGACCAATGGAGCCCACCTCTTGTAAAGTGGTAGGTATCGGTCTCCTCCTCCGGGTGAGGTCCGGGACCTGCATGAGTGGGATAGCGATAAAAGATAAAAGTGATGCTCTCTATCTCCGGCGGAGTCTTTGCGCCTTTTCCTGCATCCTGACCTTGTTCATCTGCTTTGTTGCCTGCCGGGATTCCCGGCGATACAGCTAAAATCACAAGCAGGCTGACTAAAACAGCTATCAAAATTTTGGCTTTCATCATACTTCTCCTTTCTTGGATTTATAAAAATTATTTCTCGTTACAATTTAGACGGAACAATTCCGCAAATCAATCTGGGTTTTATTTTCATACCATAACCTCCACAATAAACACTATATTTCCAGCTTCTCTTTTATATTTTTATCAAATTCAACCTTAAAAATCAAGAAATTTATCGTCAATTGAGCACGTGCGGCGAAGCCTGAACTACTGTTGGTCGAGGGCACGAAACTCTCCCGTTTCTTCAATAATAACAGGATAGCCTTCGATGGTTGAGGGTATTTTTTCTCGTATTTGCTGTGGTTTTCTCGATGTGAAAATCTTTATACAGGGCTTGCCCTCGTAAAGCCCAATTGCAGTGCCTACGACTCCGGGAATGGCCATCCATTCATCAGTGTGTTCTTCCTGCACCTGCTCGATAGTTCGTTGCGGCATAGTCTGTCCTTTCTCAAGGTCGCTGGGACCGGTATAAAAACAGCCGGTAAGAATACCGGCTGTCGTCATAACACAAATATTCAGCAGAACAATACCAATCCACCTGACCATTGACAGGTCTCTGTTCTTTCAACTCTTAAAGAAAGCAACTGCTAAGCCCTACTTTCCGTAGATTACACATCACTTGTTACTTAGTAAACTCGTTTGGTGGAGTTATCCCATCCCAGGTCAGTCCTGCGGCCGTCACATTGGTGACTGTTGTAGTGTACGTGCCGGATGGTGCATTGTTCAGCCTGTAGGTTACAGTGCCATCTGTTCCCGTTGTGCCAGTTCCTGTGGCATAGAGCGTTTCGCCACGGTAGGTGTCAATTGAAATCGAGGCGCCACCAACTGAACCACCGAGGTCATCCACGAGAGCAACGATTATATTGAGGTGCTTCTTACCATCCTTGCCTCCTTCGGTGCTGTAAGTGATCGAATCAACGCTTACGGTCGGCTCCGCCGGCGGGGTCCCCACAGTGATACTGATGGAGTCGCTCCCGGTCTTGCCGCCGGAGTCGGTCACCGTGGCGGTGATGGTATGGTTGCCGTCGGTCAGAGTGGTGGAGAAGCTGCCTCCTGTACCTATCTGGCCGTCTATGTCAGAGGTCCAGACCAGGCTTGCAGTGAGGTCCCCATCCTCGGTGTCACTGGCCGTTCCCTCGAAGAGAATACTGGCCCCAGAGTCAAAGGTATCGCCATCAGCAGGGCTTGTAATAGTAACTGTCGGTGGGTAATTACCCGGCTCCTCAGGTACGCCCGCCGCAGCCGCTGCATTGACCAGGCCCCAGCCGTACTTGCTGTCCCATCCGGAAGGACCCAAATCATCAGCTGTTTCAAAAATACTATATTGAAGATTCAAGGCTAATGTACCAGCCACATGGGGACAGGCCATTGACGTACCGCTCTTTGTGCCATATCCGCCGCCTAATAAAGTAGAGTTAATACTCACTCCCGGCGCTGAGATATCCAAGTCCGGGCCCGTGCTGGACCACTTTGCTCTGGAGTCGCTGTCATCGGTTGCTGCCACGGCAATACACGACTCGTACCTGGCGGGGTAACCCACGTTGTCACCCATGCCCGGCGGATTGCCGTTGTTACCGGCAGAGCATACGTTAAGAATGCCCGCTGATTCGGCTTTGTCAAAGGCCGCTTTGACAGCTTCGCCCGGGTCTCCGGTGCTGCCGTAGCTGTTGTTCGTTACCTCTATCCCATTAGTCACTGCCCAGTCGAGAGCAGCAATCACATCGCTATAGTAACCGCTGCCGCCAGCGTCTAACACCTTGAGGGCATACAAGGCTGCCTCCGGCGCAACGCCGACCACGCCAACGCCATCGTCCTCAGCGCCGACAGTGCCGGCTACATGGGTGCCGTGACCGTAATCGTCCATCGGGTCGGTGTCTTCGTTGACGAAGTCATAACCGCGTACATAATTGCCGTCCAAATCCGGATGAGTGTAGTCAATACCTGAGTCAATGATGGCCACCTTCACTCCTGTTCCCTTATTACCAGTGTCGTGAACCGTGCCTGCCCCTATGCGCTTTACCCCCCAGGTGTTGTCCAGTTCAGTATCAATGGCGTAGACCATGATATCTGGTTCAACGCTTACCACAAAAGGGTTCCGTGAGAAGCCTGGCAATGCCGCATCGGGTATTCGAATAGCAATGGCCTCGATGATATCATAGACGTGATCTGGTATCCCGCCAGCACGAATGACAGCGTCCACCGCAGGCCCAGCAGGACCTTCGATGGTAACGATGTACCGCCCCATCTCTTGGCCGCTGGTCTGCCCCACAAAAACTACTACCATCATCAACAATACAGCTAAAACTTTTACTTGTGTTTTCATTTATCGTTCCTTTCAATTTAATTCAATTTGATTACAGAATATTATATCATAAGTTCAAAATTTGTGCATGTTTAAATTATCGGAATTTTGGCTTAATTTGATAAGTCATCGTGTATTTTGTTTTCACGCTATATCCTCCCTATGAAATAAACTACATATCCTCTCCTTTTCCTCTGAAATTCTTTATGAACATTTATTTTACCAGATTAGGGCCAAAAAGTCAAAGGAATTATCCCGAATTTTTCAGAATATTTTCAATGGCACGCTTTGCTAAGTTTATCGCCAGTAAGACCTTAAGGCGATAACAGGTCACAAACATCAAGATTCAGTAAACGTCAATCAGGGAATCGTTAAAATGCTTCAGTAAATTTCTCATTTATGAGTATGGGAAAAGCTCTGAAAAAGTCAGATCAGTTCGAAAGTCTTAAAGGTACTTTGCTGTACAGTATCGGGCTCAATGAAAACGGGCTGCAAGTGGATGCTCACAACACTTCATCAAATTTGCATTCTGATACAGAAAAACCCGAACTGACTAAAAAATGCCGTTTTTGAGCCATTAAGCGAGATATCGGCTAAAAAAATTTTCAACTTATTCAGAAAACATCTTGACATTCCGGATTACACGCGGTAAATTGTATTGAAATGGACCGAGAAGGGGAATAGTTCTCCTTTGGATGTCCGATGATGGTTCTGATTGAAAGGAGAAGGGCTATGGGACGTGCAATTCAAGCTCTCCAAGATGTACTTGACAGGCTCGCTGAACTCGCTGCAGATATACCCGAGGTGGTTACTGAAACGATCAATGAGATAATCGTGTTCCTGGGTGGCTGAGAACCTGAGTTGGCTGAAGGGATCCGTCTTATAGAGCAGAGCCCCTTCATTTGACAAGCGATTCGCCGAAAAACGGTCACAGCTTGCGGCTGACAGTACCGGGTATAGTGCGTCTATCCTCAGTCCCTTAGCAGTGCACTCTTGTGTAGAAGGTACAAGCTGGGATTTTAAAGCATCCTTTTTTCTTTTTTTCATTAGCAACCGGGCATATTCACTACAATGAAAATCAGGTCAGGAATTTCAAAATGATGTTCTTATAATACTCTACCGCTTTTTCCACATCGCCGATTTCAATATATTCGTCCGGCTTGTGGCAAAGATGCGGCTTGCCCGGCCCAAAGATTACCACCGGTGCGCCTAAAGAAGCAAAATGGGGGCCGTCGGTTGTAAAACCTACAGCCGTGGTTTCACTTATCCCAACGACCGAGCAAAAGTCATTGACAAAATTACAGTCACTATCGGTCTCTAAAGGCTGCACCTGCCGCACCACGCTGACCTCCGCGTCAAATTGGGGATTTTCGGATTTCAACCTCGCGAAGATTTTTTTTAAATCAGTGATAATATCCTGATGGTTTTGCTCCGGCAAAGTGCGAATATCTATCCCGATACTGCATTTGTCCGGCACAACGTTAAGTGCTTTACCGCCGGTAATAGTATTGACACTCATAGAACACTCGCCCAACAGCTTGTGTGGCTCGGCGGCAATGTTATAATTTTCCAGCTCATCCAGAACATACCGCATTGAAGTTATCGCGTTTACGCCCAATTGCGGCGTCGAGCCGTGAGCGGCCTTGCCTTTGGTTGCAACTTCGAGCCACAGCATTCCGCGATGCGCCGTAACAATCGCAAAGTCCGTCGGCTCAGGAATAACCACGCCGATAAGGCCAGGCAATCGGCTGCTCTCGTCAATAAATCTCTTCGCACCGCAGCTATCGGTCTCTTCACCCGCGGCGGCTACAAAAACAATATCGCCCTGTAACTTTATGCCGGAATCGACAATCTGTCTGATAGCGGTAACGGTCGCAGCGATGCCGCCCTTCATATCCGCCGAGCCTCTGCCGTAAATTTTGCCATTGCTTTCGACCGCCTGGAAAGGGGGTTTTTGCCACTTCGCTTGGCCCGGCCCGACAACATCGAGATGACAGGCAAATAGCAACGCGTCCTTGTGCCCGCCGGACTTTACCTGTGCGGTAATATTCGCTCTGGTTTGGTCCCAGGTATCTATTCGGGAATCTATTCCTGAACGGCTAAGCTCGGCCGAGATTACTTCTGCTGCGGCTAATTCACCCTTCTGCGGTGTGCTTTCAGCCTGAATGAGTTTTGTCAGCAGCTCTTTCATAGCACGGCAATTATACAATCGGACGCGATAAAAGAAAAAACAGAAAAAATTTTGTTGCGAATTAAAATGTGAGTATAGATAATAACGAGTTTGAAAATTTAAGAGAGCCGGGCAAAGGAGCGTAAATGGGACCTGTATTAAATGGGCTGATAAAACTTCAAAGTGTTGAAAATCGTCTGCGGATTGAAAAAGCAAAACTTACAAGGTGCAGAAGAAACGTAATTATTCAGGAAAATCAAATCAGAACCCTCCAAAATGCTCTCGAAGCCAAAAAAGAGGAGGTCCAGTTGAGTAAGGTCCAGTTCGACCGCCTCGAATTGGAGCTCAAGTCCAGAGACGAACAGATAACAAGGCTAAGAGCTTCCCTCAACACTGCAAAAAC
>CAYGBE010000033.1:0-3481 GCA_964348065.1 uncultured archaeon | reverse complement strand
GTTCCTTAGTAAGGGTGAGTGGGTGAAGAATCTTGGAATCACCCTGCTGCTTTTGATAGGCTTTGTGGCGGTGATTTTGCTGATAAGCATCGCCTTTGTTCCGTTCTTGTGAAACGTAGAATAGTAGGCTTAATCGCATGGTCAGGTAGTCGTGTTTCTTTCTGTTGAGCGTGTAGTCTTTCTAAGAATTCTGTTTTCAACATCCTTTGTGCATTAGGATTAAAATATGTACCATCAAATGGACTGTCACCTACACAGACTAGGTATAAGACTAATTAGGGTTTTGAAGTGCGACAGCGAATGTTGAAACGATGTTGGAACAGCCCTGTAACAATCGCACTTAATCGCAGATAGCCCTTTTTCCATGAAAATTTGAGCCGACTACCATACTTTTCAACATTATTTCAACATTACTACCATAAAAACTATGGTAGTTGTGGTAGTATGCGACTGAGACGGTAGCTTTACCGTAATCAACATTAGATACTAACTACGGTCTTTTTAAAGCAGTTCTCTAACAGATTCTAACGATGAGAATGTCAGCAACAATCTATACAAAGGTCAGTGGAGAAGTGAACGCTCTGATTGACAGGCTAGTCGAAGAAAGAGGCATAACCAAAGCCGACATCATCAGAGACCTTCTTAACAAAGGGATAGATGCACAGCAGATATTGTCTGAGGCGGAACAGATGAAAGAGAAGCTTCTTGAGGTTGAGACCATAAAAGAGGCTGTTTCCAACCTAGAGGACAAATACATCATGACAGAAGAAGAGCTTCAACAGGTTCTAACAGCACTAGACCAACTAAAGAAAGGATTTACTGAACAGATTGAGGCTCTCAAGACGAGACCTCAGATCATGACGCCTGAAGACGCCACAATCTTGAGGAAGCACCTAGACACCTGCACAGACCCAAAATGCCCCTACAAAGAGGTTTTTCCAGAGCTAGCACCTGAAGAGCCTGAAACATCCGAAGAACAGGCCAGACTTGAACCTACAGAGCACAAGCCCCCTAAACGCTGGTCTGTTGCAGACATCTGTAGAAAAGCAGACTAGAAGAACCCTCTTTAGGGGGCTACTCATGGTTGTTGTCTGCGTATCGAAGATCGGAGCACGCAAGATCAAAGAGGGCGTGCCTGAAGAGGTGACAGAATAGATAGTTTGAGCATCATCGGGGGATGCACGTCCCCCTTCAGCCCAAAGGCATGAAACTGCTGAACCTCGAAGGGTGTCAGCAATTCTTGTTGTGGAGAAACTTCCCAATAAGGTTTGTCGTGCTTCTTTTGGGCGTCTGAAAAACTACAAGGGAGGTGACCTACATGCCAGATAAAGGATTCAAGTCAATCAATGTTCCCAAAAAACTACACAAGAGACTGAACAGAGAGAGAAAAAACCTCAGTTATTCTAGGTTCATCAAGAAGAGCCTAGATGAAGTCGAAAGGCTGAGAGAGGAGATTTCGACCCTTAGAGAGAACAATGGACATCTAGCACCACAGCCACAAGACCATGAGTCCTTAGATGGAGACCGTTTCCATTGTGAGATCCTTTGCAGGAAGTTCAGAGGTTGCACGTTAAACGCCATGTTTGAGCTAGATGAGATAAAAGCCCGCAACTGCTTCAGACCCAACTATCCCGACTACTGCAACTATATGTTGTGGGAAACTCGGTATCAGCGTCATGGAGACCCTGAGCATCCCTACCCGAAGTGTCTAGACCCGAGACCAGCAGTAGCCATAGCAAAAGACCGTATCATATGCAACCCTCAAATCTGCTGGCAATGTATGAAGATCAAAAAACGCCTGAAAGAACAGAAGATCATGAAAAAAGCGTTGAGAGACCCCTACGCAGGAGAGCCCAGAATAGATTGGGGAAAATCAGACGCACCACCTGATTTCTATGGTCGTTACTAGACCCTCTCTGATACCCCTCGTGGGATTCGATCCTCGGTGTCTCTGTAGTTTCAGGTCTGGACTGCTCTTTGAGGCACAAAAAACTTATTTCCCTCAATTATGTTATCATATATGGGATAAAGGAGGTGAGCATTTTTTGAGAAAGCGTCAAATATTGGTGTTGGTGTTGGCTGTGTTGGTTGTTGCCTTACTCTATGGTGTCAGAGTAATCAGCAATGAAATCCAACAGATAGAAGCGAGGTTAGATGAACTATACTCGATTCAAGAAAACTCCCATTCATTTGGAGTTGGGATACTTATCGAAAGAGCCTACTCGAAACTTCAACAAAATCAAATAATGTTAACAGGTCTTGTGGTGGGTCTTGTGGTGGGTCTAATCGTGAGTTTTATACTACTCCTCCCCAAGCCATCTGATACTGTTCAGAAACTCAAGCCACGCAGTACTCTGGTCATTCTTCTGGCATTTGCTTTGCTTGTCCTTATTCTGCCGATACCTCATGTGAATGCAGAAACAAGACGTTATTACGCAAGAGTCCAAATGACAGTTCCAGCAAACCATGAGATTGGAGACCTCATTGATGTTTCTGGATGGATTACTCCAAAACCAGCTAAGGTTAGTGAAGGTTGGGTCTGCTACAACATAGCTGTTACTTTTCCAGCTATCTTTGAATGGTTAGGAGCAGGATACTATACACAATGCGGAGTCGGAACTGTCTTCTATGTCGAATGGTTCATAAATGGTGACTACTACGAAATAACTACTTCAGGTCTTAACTTCTATGAACAGTATTACACCAAAATTGCGATAGTGTTCTCTCCCTATTATGCTCGCTGGTGTGCATACATCTGGGACAGCGAAGGGAACCCAATATTAGAATGGTATGTTGACCTACCAATCTGGGGCGAGGAAGTCGTAGCTGTGGCTGGTGCAGAATCTATTAGCAAGTATAATCGTATGTCTGCGACATTCTCAGGTTTAACATGGACAACCGAGACGCCTCCTCCACAAATAAGACATCAAGGATATTGGGATGGGGCTGTCTTTGGGTGCGAAGTGATACAACACGACCCATACCGAACCACTGTAATAGAGCCATACTACACATTCATCGTTTCAGGAGGCTACGGAGGAGGAGGAGACAATTTGATCTGTCCAGATGATGAGGATACTATAGAAAATCTGCTTTCGTGATGCCTCTATGGTCTGCGACCTCTCAACACCTATACCAAAAAAAGAGAGGAGTTAAGCAAGCTCCTTCTGAAGCTCGCTCTTGATGAAGGCTCTCATCTTTCGGGCTTTTCTCGGGCTGATCTTTCCGTATCGGCTGTAGAATATCTGGGCGTTCTGCCATCCTACCCCTCCGAGACCTTTAGCCTCTCCGTTTGTTCCGTCATACTGACCTATCGCCAGATCGCTCATCCCCAGCTCTCTCAACCATGTTGCGTGAGTATCTCTCAGATCGCTAGATATGGTCTTGCGACCTATCTTCTCACTGATGTAGTCAAAGAGGTCTCTGAGGTCTTGATAGCTCAAAGGGAATATGCGACCTTCTTCTGGACAACCGTGATCTT
>CAYGBE010000032.1:0-2764 GCA_964348065.1 uncultured archaeon | reverse complement strand
CTTGGTTCAGATACCGCCACCACACAGGTAACCGTTCAAAACGTGGCGCCAACGCTTTCATCTGTAAGTGCTACCGATGCAGATGAAGGCAGCCCTTCTACACTTTCAGGCTCGATAGCAGACCCTGGTATCCTCGACACCTTCATAGTACAAGTGGACTGGGGAGACGGAACACCAGTTGAGAAATTTAGTTATCCTGCCGGGGCTACAATCTTCTCTGAAACCCATTCTTATGGTGACCAGGGGAGCTACACCATCACAGTGGAAGTCGAGGATGATGATATTGGATTATCGCAGGCAGAAACAACTACGGTCGTGGTTTCTAATGTGGCGCCATTTGCTGAAGCTGGATCAGATCAAACGGCAGATGAAGGGGAACTCGTAACATTTGCAGGTAGCTTCACTGACCCGGGATGGTTAGATACACATACCATTGAATGGGATTATGGAGATAGCGAAACGGATTCAGGATCATTGAATCCGGAACATATCTACGGGGACAATGGCATATATACGGTTACTCTTACCGTTACAGACGACGATGGCGGAGTTGGCTCAGACACATTAACAGTAACTGTACTGAATGTTGCACCCCTAGTTAAGGCTGGTCCTGACCAGACAGTTTATGTGGGATCAGATGTTCAATTTAATGGAAACTTCACAGATCCTGGCTGGCTTGATTCGCATACCATCGAATGGAACTTCGGGGACGGGAATATAGCCACCGGCACGCTTTCTCCAGTACATAACTATGCCGCAGCCGGCGAATATATGGTAACCCTAACGGTAACAGATGATGATGGAGGAGTCGGTCAGGATACGCTTATGGTATATGCTAAAAAGATTTATGCGTATATCGATCTTGATCCTGATACACTGAATCTCAAAGCGAAAGGGAAATGGGTTACCTGCTTTATTGAACTTCAAGAGGGATTTAATATCGAGGACATAGATACCACTACAATACTTCTTAATGGATCGATACCAGCAGAAACAAAACCTATCACTATTGGTGACTATGATAGTGATGGTATTCCTGATCTAATGGTTAAATTCGACAGGACTGCTCTAGCTGCATCACTAGGACAGGGAGAAGCTGTGTCTCTAATGGTTACCGGTGAGTTAGATGGCGGACTCATATTCGACGGAAGTGACACAATCAAAGTAATTAAGTCAGGTAAATGAATAAGACACTATAATTGTCGGCTCTTAATAGTTTAGTGTAATAATGCAATATAGTTGCACAATGTAACAAGAAAGTAATTTGTTACTGTAGTAGAAAACGTTTTCTTTTTATCAGAAGTTTTACACCTCGCAATGCATGTAATATGGCAACCCTTTTTGTAGTGGCTATTAATCAGCTAGGTTGTAGGTTCGAGTCCTACCGGGGGAGCCAGCTTTTTCTTTCCTTTTTTCATCCTCTGCTTTACAATATGGACAATTGAGTTGTTATTGCCTTGGGATGTAAGTCATGGCAGAACCACCAAACCAACAAAGGTCACAGTTTATTACAACTTTCAGACTGAAGCCAGAACGCTCATTTGCTGCTCTTCAGGCGAAAGTCACAACTGGGGACGGATACGAACTTTCTTTTCAAAACGACCTTGTATGGATAAGATTCGAAGCCACGTCTGATGAATGGCTTACAAAGCTGAATACTAGTAGGCAGTCACTGAGAACAATATTAGCGATTCTTACTATCCAAACGGAGTACCCATTTGACCTTGAGGCCATACAATGGATTGAAGACAAGCCCAGGGATAAAGATGGAAATGCGAATTATGTCCTTGGGAGGCTTGGCCCAGAATTATCTGCCCAAAATGAACCCCCACCTGTTACACTTGAACATATTCAAAAAAGTGAGATTTACGCCCACCTCGCCAGCGCTAATCCTCACTATCGTTACGCTCTGTTGGACTATTCTCTTGCCCTATCAATGATACGTGAAGCAATTGTATTTTGTGCTAGATCATCAGAATGGGTCGAGAAATACTTTCATACTCGAGATAAAATGAGAAATGCACTAAAATTACCTGCAAAGTATTTGAGCCAATTTTTCAAGATTGCTAATGAGACAGTTATTGCCAGACATGCTGGGGCTACTCGTCCACCAACAATCAATGAAATACGATATTGTGTAGTCTTTAATCGCATATTGCTTGACAGGTTTGCTGCCATTATTAGGTATTCTCAATCCAAGACTCTTCCTCCTAGATGGGCATATCCTAAAGAAGAAAAGAGTCCACTTGAACAATTTGAAGATAAAAACCCAAGTTTGCATGTGACATTAGGGCAAATCCTTACTGGTAAATTGTCTTAACATTATATAGAACTTGTCTTTTCTCTAGGGACAAGCATACATATCACAGGTATCATAAGAAAATTTGGTTACCCTCCTTACTCCATGTCTCCATACCTGAGACCACAGGAAACCGGCATACTTGGCTAACCATTCGGCCATTTCCCACCCACTGAAGCTAAAGTGGTCACCCACTGGTCAAACCGTCATGCCTGAATTGGCGTACCACTGGTTGACCCACCGAGGCTAAATGGGTGGTTTTCAACCACTTGTAAGACCCTAAAATCGTAGCTAAATCCACCTCCACCAGGGTCACCCCCTTAGATTCAGTAAATACGTGTAAAACTGACGTTAGCAAATACGTGGTAGTAGATACGAGTCCATTTTTCAAGGGTGGTATTTGGGGGCCGGGGGGTCACCCCCCTATAGCTGGGGATATTATGCGTTGCTGGATATTGGGTTCTT
>CAYGBE010000031.1:0-5681 GCA_964348065.1 uncultured archaeon | reverse complement strand
AAGGCTGCGGATGAGCTGCTTCCGCTGGTCTATGAGGAGCTGCGTCGCCTGGCTGGGCTGAAGATGTCGCAGGAGCCGCCCGGCCAGACACTCCAGGCGACCGCTCTGGTCCATGAAGCCTACATCCGCCTGGTTGGCTCAGAGGCCCAGAACTGGAGCGGCCGCACCCATTTTTTTGCTGCAGCAGCCGAAGCCATGCGGCGTATCCTAATCGAAAATGCACGTCGCAAACGGCGTCTCAGGCATGGCGGTGGCCAACAAAGAGTTGGGCTCGACGATGCTTTCATATCCATCGAGGAACCTTCAGAAGACCTTATCGCACTGGACGAGGCGCTGGCAAAGCTTGCCAACGAGGACCCGGTTAAAGCCGACCTTGTGAAGCTCCGCTATTTTGCGGGTTTGACCATCGAGCAGGCAGCCAAAATACTGGCAATCTCCCGGGCCACCGCCGACCGATATTGGTCCTACGCTCGCGCCTTCCTTTTCCACGAGATTAACAAGGGCGCCTGAAGCAGGCCTTTGTTAATTTTTTTTTCGAATTTTTCGTGAGGCGTTTTTGCCCTTGATGACGCATTGTATTATAGAGAGACATATTAAGGAGCAAAACCATGGCTGAGAAACCAAATGATATTGAAGCGATATATAATGCCGCCCTCAAGAAAGGTTCCGAAGCAGAATGCTCTGCCTACCTGGATGCTGTTTGCGGCGATGATGCTGTTCTACGTGCCCGTGTCGAGGAGTTGCTCAAGGCCCACGAGGAAGCCGGCGTTTTTCTTGAAGTCCCGGCTATCGATCCAAATGCCACTCTGGATGGGCCTCCTGAGATTGAAGGCCCTGGTACGATGATTGGTCGATATGAACTGCTGGAGCTGATAGGCGAAGGCGGGATGGGTCTGGTCTATTTGGCCCAGCAGAAAGAGCCGGTCAGACGCAAGGTTGTGGTGAAGATAATCAAGCCGGGAATGGATTCCAAACAGGTTATTGCTCGCTATGAGGCTGAACAGCAAGCCTTAGCTGTATTGGACCATCCCAACATTGCCCATGTATTTAACGCGGGCACGAGTAAAGCGGGCCGGCCATATTTCGTGATGGAATATGTAAAGGGTATGTCCATCATCAAGTACTGCGATGACCGCAAGCTTAATATTGAGCAAAGATTGAGGTTATTCGAGCAGGTCTGTGAGGGTGTTCATCATGCTCATCAGAAGGGAATCATCCACCGGGATATCAAGCCATCGAATATCCTCGTCTCTATTCACGGTGATAAAGTAGTGCCTAAGATCATCGATTTCGGGATTGCCAAGGCGGTTGCACAGCCGTTGACGGAAAAGACCATCGTGACCTTTCAGGGCCAGTTGTTAGGCACACCGGAGTACATGAGTCCCGAACAGGTGGATATGGCTACTCAGGACATCGACATCCGTTCAGATATTTATTCTTTAGGCGTGGTTCTTTACGAGCTATTGGTGGGCGTGCTGCCGTTTGAGCGAGAGTCACTCGAGCGTGCTGGATTTGCGGAGATTCAGCAGACGATTCGGGAACAGGAGCCAGCTTCGCCGAGCATCCAGCTAACAATTCTGGGTGAAAAGGCCAAGACAATCGCAGAAAGCCGCGGTACACAAGTGATAGCATTAGCAAGGCGGCTGCATCGGGAACTCGAATGGATACCCATGAAAGCGATGCGGAAGGACCGCTGCAGGCGGTACAAATCCGCGTCTGAAATGGCTGATGACATCCGGAACTATCTCAATGGTAATCCCCTAATCGCCGGGCCCGAAACAGCAGTATATCGGGTCCGTAAGTTCGTTCATAAACACGCCGGCTCAGTAGCAACGGTCGCCCTCGTAGCAGTAGCAATAATCCTTGGTCTTGTTTTCAGCATGGCGATGTACTTCAGAGCCGAAGATGCCCGACAGAAGGAAGCTGTTGCCAGAGCACAAGCAGAGCAAGCGGAAAGAGTTGCTAAGGAGCAGCGTACAGTGGCAGAACAGGCTGAGAAAGTTACCAAAGAGAAGGCAGAAGAACTGCGCCGCACCCTTTACGTAAACAGTATTCAGTTGGCTGATGCAAAACACCGGGAGGGAAACTCAAGACAAGTCCGAAGTCTATTGGACTCCTGCCCCGAGGATCTTCGTGGCTGGGAATGGAATCGCCTTAACCACATTGCAGACCAATCGACAATGACCTTACGCGGCCATTCCGATTGGGTCAGTGCGGTATCAGTGAGCCCGGACGGTAGGCACGTAGTTTCGGCAGGTTGGGATAACAAAATAAAAGTCTGGGACGCACCCAAAGGCACCGAGTTATTAACTATCTCCAGAGAGAGCGGAAACGCTGTCACCTCGATTGCACTGAGTCCAGATGGCAGACGAGTCGTCGCAGGCGATAATGCGGGACAGATGGATGTCTGGGATGTAGCCAGCGGCAAGAAAGTAATGGCGCTCAAGGGACATCGCGGTTGGGTCTCTTCCCTCATGTTCAGCCCTGATGGCGGCCGCATACTCTCCGGAAGCGGGGACACTACGACAAAAATTTGGGATGCCGTGACTGGGACCAGGCTGACTACCCTCGTATCGGAGATTGGAAAGGGATATCTAGGAATTCAATCTGTTGCATTCAGTCCGGATGGAAAACGAATTGCCTCTGCGGCCTATGGCGATGATAAGATCAGGATATTGGATGCAGTTACCACCGAAGAAGTAATGGCACTCAGGGGTAAAAGCACTTGGGACTCTTTCGTTTCATTCAGTCCGGACAACAAGTTCATTGCCTGCGCCGCGGACAACGAGATCAGAATATGGGATTCAACAACTGGCGACGAGCTGATGACCCTGCGTGGGCATGAAGGTTGGGTTCGTTCAGTTGCATTCAGTCCGGACGGCAAGTGCATTATCTCAGGCGGCGCGGACAACACGGTTAAGGTCTGGGACACTGCAACGGGCGAGAATATCGTGACTCTCCGCGGTCATGGGAGTTCTGTCAGTTCTGTTGCATCTACCCCCGACGGTAAGCAAATTGTTTCTGGCGGTTGGGATAATACAGTCAAGGTGTGGGATGTGGGCGCCGAGCATGAATCGACCAGATTTGTCGGGCATAAGGAAAAAATTCATTCAGTAGCATTTAGCCCGGACGGCAGGCGCATCGTCTCAGCAAGTCAAGATGGAATAGTAAAGGTATGGGAAGTGGAAAGTGGCACTGAAGCTATGAGCATCCTTGCAAGTGGTGGGCATCTACTTTCGACAGCTCTCAGTCCTGATGGTAAATACATCGCCTCACCAAGCTATTGGGACAATACAGTTAAGCTCTGGGACGCAGCAACTGGTGTAGAAACGTTTAGAATGCGTGGGCATGAGGCTCTGATAGTTTCCGTAGCATTCAGTCCCGACAACAAGCGGGTAGCTTCGGGTAGTTTAGACAAAACAATAAAGATCTGGGATGTGGCAACGGCAAAGGAAGTGATTACCCTCCATGGTCACACCAAAATCGTGGTATCAGTAGCGTTTAGCCCGGACGGAAAGCGCATCGCCTCAGCAGGTTCTGATCTTGAGCTCCTGGCAGCATTAGACCCAGTCGGCGAGATTAAGGCTTGGGATGCGGTAACAGGTTCCAATTTGATAACGCTACGGTATGATGGTCTTTGTTCAAATGTGGCATTTAGCCCGGACGGCAGCAAAATCATTTGCGGCAGCCGAGACAGTACGATCAAGATTTGGGACTCTGCAAATGGAGCCGAACTGAATACTCTTCGGGGACATGCAGATGCCGTAACCTCGATTGCATTTAGCCCAGATGGCAAACGCATAATTTCGGGTAGCAGGGATAGAACAGCCAAGATATGGGACTCGACAACGGGCAACGAATTGCTGACGCTCCGCGATTACTCTGGTCTCGGCATCAATAGTGTCACATTTAGTCCTGACGGCAAGAGTATCGCTGCCGGCACCTTGGGCACGGTCGTGCTTTGGGAATCCGCCAAACCTACCGGCGCGTACCGACCACGCCAGGTAAGCGAAGCAGCCCTCAAAGTCGTCGGCGAGTTATACGAGAAATACGGGTATTACCACCAGGTGATAAGTAAACTTCAGGCTGATAAGACCCTTGATGAGCATATACGTAAGATTGCCTTGCAGATTGCCAATTCTCGCCGCGGCGATGACGTCAAAAAGTTTGCAGTGGAGATCTTGGAAGTGGTTGCTTCACCTGATAAGGACATCGAGACCTATCAACAGGCCTTGAAAAAGGTTGAGATGGCGGATCATTTGGACCCGAATAATCCGTCCATTCTTACAATTCTGGGCATGGCCCAGTACCGCGTCGGGACATACCAGGAGGCCATCAAAACGCTAACAAGGGCCGAGAAAATGTGGGAAAATATGACAGATCCCATTGACGCCTCTGTCGCTTTTATCGCCAGAGCCATGGCCGCTCACAAACTTGGCCAAGATGAGCACACAGAGGCTGCTCTTCAACGCCTGCGGGATTTGCGCAAGGAAGAGCCAATTGCCGAGATCAAGGAAGCACAGGCCTTTCTGGACGAAGCAGAGAAACTCCTGGCCGCTGAAAAGTAGTAAAAATCCTAAATGCTGCTGGAACGGGCCGCTAAATCTACTCTCTTTATTTGCACTGCATCAACGAAAGGGCAATATCTACAGTCTCAAAGTTTAACGACCGGGGCCGATACAGTAGAGGTTATTCTGCGACCGGATGAAAATGTGCTTCCGGGAAACAGCGGGACTGGCGCAGCACTTCTCGTTGAGCTCATTCTCGGCAAGGACTTTAAATTCGCCCCCGGCCTGGACGACCGTGGTCTTGCCTTTCTCGGAGAGGAAGTAGAGCCTGCCATCCGCCCAAATTGGTGAGGCTGAGTATCTGCCTTCGAGGCGTTCTCTCCAGAGAACTTCGCCGGTAGCAGCCCTGAGACACTTGGCGACGCCGGTCTCGGTGATAAGGAAAAGGAAAGGCCTGACGTAAAGCATTGAAGGTATCTTGGAAACGTCATCCGTGGATTCCCAGGCGATGTGTGTCTTGGTGACGTCGCCTTTGCCGCCGGTGCGGACGACGCGGATTGTCGAATCGCCGAATCCGGAGGTAGTGAAAATCAGGCCGTCACCAATAACGACAGAAGGCACCACGCCTTCACCGGGGCTCGAGACCGTCCAAATCCTCTGGCCGGTCTTGAGGTCAAAACCCTGGACGACGTCACCCGCCGAGCTGACGAGCTGGTCCCGGCCATTTTCACTCAGGACCTGTGGAGTGATATGTGCGATACGGGAAGAGCCCCGCCGGCCCCTCCACCGCACCTTGCCTGTATTCTTGTCCAGAGCAAGTATAAGGGCCTGGTCCCAGGGTTTTTGCCAGCCGAGTTTCTTGTCCGGACCGCTGCTGCTACCATCAAAGGGAACTATTAGCAAATCTCTGTACAGTATCGGCGAAACTCCCAGCCCATGTTCACTATAATACTCAAAATCACGGTAGGTCCAAATTACGCTCCCTTCCATTGAAACTGCCGCCATAGTTCCATCAAAGGCCAGTACATATACCCTCCGACCATCGGTTACCGGCGTGGGAGAGGCATATGAGTTGAAATTCTGCTTGTGTCCCGGCTTTTGCCGGAGCACTTGTTTGTTCCAAAGGACGGTTCCGGTCAGCCTGTCGAGGCACAAGAGATGAAATGAGGCACC
>CAYGBE010000030.1:0-2823 GCA_964348065.1 uncultured archaeon | reverse complement strand
CTCATCGCCTCCAAACCCTGTTCAACCCCTTTTGGGTCTAGGAGGTCGCTGAGAATGATGGCGATGCCTGCCCGTTTGCAAGCAGAGGCGTATTCAGAGAGACATGCGTTGAGATCTGTTTTGCCTTCTGGTCTGAGGGAGAGCAGATATCGAAGCACTGATGGGTAAGCCTGCCTGCCCCTCTCCGGTGGCATCGGGTCACCCAGTGAGCTGGCAAAAGACGTAACGCCCACCCGATCCAGATTGGCTAGGCCGATATAGCATAGGGCAGCAGCGATCTTTTTGGCGTGAAGGTCTTTTGGCGGGGTCCCCGACCCCATCGACAGGCTCATGTCCACGAGGACATGAATCGTGAGATCCTCTTCGGCGTGGAATAGCTTGATGAAGAGTTTGTCCAGCCGTCCGTATACATTCCAATCGATGTAACGGAAATCGTCCCCGACCTGATATTTTCGGTAATCGAGAAATTCAAGGCTCGCCCCGCTCCGCCAGGAATCGTGGTCCCCCTTGGTCGGCCCTTTTATCCCCTTACGGGCCAGGACCTTCAGCCTTTCGAGTTTTCTCAAAAAGTCTTCATCTAAGAACGATTCGAGATCATGATCCACAGCCATAAGATGAGCTCCAGATTCATTCTCAGAAAAACACGGCCATGGGGATCAGAGGCTTGGCCGTATTCGGAGACGGCGGACTCAGGAGCGCACTGTTTCGGGCACCCCCGCTAAAATGTCCTCTATGATATCATCCATGTCGATCCCTTCGGCCTCCCCCTTAAGATTGAGAAGCATACGATGTCGGAGAGCCGGCTTTGCCACCTCTCTGATGTCCTCAAAGGAAACATTATAGCGCCCTTGGAGCAGTGCCCAGACCTTTCCGGCCTTCACCAGGCTTTGCACTCCCCGGGGACTCGATCCGAAACGCACGAACTTTTTGGTCCTTTCGATAGCACAGTTCTCATCTGGATGGCTGGCGAGAACGAGCCTGATGGCATAGTTCTTGACATGGGAAGCAATAGGCACCTGCCTGACCAGGGTTCTCATCTGAAGGATCGAATGGGAATCGATCTTCTTGTTCACATGAGGTTCGTAGTCCTCTGTTGTTTTATCAATTATTTCAACCAGTTGTTCAGGACTTGGATACGTGACCTTGAGCTTAAAAAAGAAGCGGTCAATCTGGGCCTCTGGAAGGGGATAGGTCCCTTCCATCTCTAGAGGGTTCTGAGTTGCCAGCACGATGAAAGGCGGCTCTAGAGGGTATTCGGTGCCAAAAACCGTAACCTTTTCCTCTTGCATGGCCTCGAGAAGGGCCGATTGGGTCTTCGGCGTCGCCCGGTTGATTTCATCGGCCAGAATAATCTGGCCGAATATGGGCCCCTTGTAAAACTCAAAATAACGATTTCCCTGCTCATCCTCATTAACGATATTCGTGCCCAGAATATCTGCGGGCATGAGATCCGGGGTAAACTGGATCCGGGAATACCTCAAACTGAGAACCTGGCTCAGCGTCTTAACGATCAACGTCTTACCTAATCCAGGTACACCCTCGATTAAGGCATGGCCTCCGCAGAGAAGACAGATGAAGAGGTTTTGAATGAGCGTCTTCTGACCGACAATGGCTTTTGAAAGCTCATCGCTGACCAGGTCAAAGGCCTTCTTTATTGAATCAGCCCTTTCAATGGGTGCGGCCATTTCCATTCCCTTCCTCCCCTAACCCGATAGACAGGAAATAGCCCTTGATATACTCTCGATACCGTGCGGGGATACTTTCCTTTTGTAGGGCACTTTCTAGCTCTTGCCGGTAAGACCGGATGACATCTTCTTCTTTAACCTTCGCTTTATTGATCGTCGGCAAGGAACGGACGTGGACATTGTACCGATCTTCCTGGCCTGAAATCCCCTTATCCTTAAAGACAGGGCCCTTTGGAGTTTGCAGTTCATAAGGGGGGTTCTTTCTTCCTTCTCCCTTTTCCCGGCCGGCCGCAAAAGCCAGATCCTCATCAGGGGTTGGACGGCTTTTTTCCGATTTTCTGGAGCAGGCTTTGGTCCGCCCCAGGGCGGGTAAGATTTGCCTTTTGACGTCTCCCTCCCAGGACTGGAGAGCTTCCAGCGCGTGGCCCGACGAGGGTTCCCTATCGTTTGTTTTGTCGGTTTTTTTGGAGGCTTTCCCCAAGAGGACGCCTTTCTCTTCCTCTAGCACGTCCGACCCCCCGTCCTCTGCCAAAGCCGATCGGACTTTATCGATCCTCTCGTCAAGAAACAGTTCGAGTCTGCGGTTCTGGTCGAGATCGGATAGGTTCCGTAATAGAGAGGTGGGGACTTCGCCCTCAAATAGCGCCTTAAGCTCTTCTCTTAACTCTTTTAATTCATGGGGAGCGACGTTGTCCTTTCGAAGGGGTCTGAGCATCGGCGTATGTGAGACGTCTCCAAGGCTGAGTTGGGCTTCGAGTTGGCGGGCCAGGTTCGTCCGTTCCCCCTCTGCCTCCTTCATCAGATCACCGAGTGATTGGAGTAGTCTTTTTTCGGTCATCGACTGGCTTTTAAGCTCCTCAGCAATCCTTTCCATTTGCTGAAGCAGGTTTTTTTGAGGTTTTTTCTCCGACCTTTTGGCTTCTTGAAGCGCCCGCTTGGCGTATTTCTCCAATTCAGCGCCGATCTGTTTGAGTCTTTCCCCATGAGCCCTGTCTTTCAGGGGAGCAGTGGGACGGAACTCAATCGAAACAAGAATGATCATCAGTGCAGCAAAAAGGGGAATGAGGAGATGAGCAGGAGCGATCCTCCTGGGGAAGATTTGGTTGGCTTTGATCAGTCCAAGCCGGTTGCGAGCGTC
>CAYGBE010000029.1:0-4321 GCA_964348065.1 uncultured archaeon | reverse complement strand
TTCCGAACTCGGCCTAGCGGCCTCAGACAGCGGAATCTCGCCCCTTCGGGGACACTCCCTTCGCCAAGACGGGTAGCCCCAAAAACTCCGTAATGTTCGCTCCAGGGACATTTTTCAGTAACGACTAGTAAGGCTCCTCGGAAAAGGATCAGAAGTCAAGAAGAATTCCATACTTCCTTTGGAGTATCCTGGGGAAACGACAGCTTAACCAGGAATTCGGAGAAATGCAAGGGTCATTGTAAATCTCACGCAGAACTTCATATAATTGAGGGTATCCCGGATCGAGGAGGTTTGCGGTGACGGCGCCGGCTGATGTGATGGTTGTAACACCCCATCCGGATGATGCAGAATACGGGGTCGCAGGAACAGTGGCTCGTTGGACCCGGGAAGGAAAGCAGGTTGTCTATGTTGTGTGCACCAATGGTGACAAAGGGAGTAACGATGCCGGGATGAATCCCGGGGAACTCGCCATCATTCGAGAGAAGGAGCAGTTGGCCGCTGCGAGGCTCCTGGGAGTGAGAGAGGTGGTCTTCCTGAGGCATCCGGATCAGGGCCTCGAAGATACCCCTGAGTTCAGGAAGGAGATTGTCCGGCTAATCAGGATCTATCGGCCTGAGATTGTCGTGACTGCGGATCCCTATCGCCGTTATGTCTGGCATCGGGATCACCGAATCACCGGCCAGGTGACTCTAGATGCGGTTTTCCCCGGTGCCAGAGATCACCTGGCCTATCCCGATCTGTTGGCCGAAGGCCTCAAGCCTCACAAGGTAAGGGAAATGCTGTTCTGGGCTTCGGAAGATGTGAACTACCGTTTGGACATCACGGATACCTTTGATCTCAAGATGGCTGCCCTGCGCTGCCATAGGAGTCAGATCGGGCACCGGGACTCCCCGGAATGGGAAAACCAGGTGAGGCAGAGGTCCAGAGAGAGGGCGGAGGGAGAGGAATTCGAGCTGGCAGATGCTTTTCACCGGGTGGAGATCCTGTACTAATAACTCATGTGTAGAATATCGAATATCGAACAAGGAATCATGAATTTCGAAGGATGAAAGAACATTCAATCTTGAAGAGCGCTCATGAGACAAGCGGGAAAGCCGCTCAAAAGACAGGAAAACTTCATAATTCGAAATTCCTTGTTCGATATTCGATGTTCAATGCACGATTGAATTGTCTCGATAGCTCTGAATACACCCGCGGCCAAACCCTCCCTTTTGGCCCCCGTCAATGCTGCCCTGCTTTGGTGGATCGTTGCTCGATCCGGTTTTCTTGGAGCCATCTGGCGATGTCCCCGGCCAGTCTCTTGCCGATCCCCGGCAGCTCTTGCAGGCCGGCCTCACCCTGGGCCTGATAGATCTCGACGACGCTCTTCTCCAATTCATCCACTGTCCACGCACCCTTTCGATAGGCCCAGATGTGATAGTCTTTTGCCAGTTCCAATTCCAGATCGTAGGCCTTGAGGAACAACCGCTCGGCGATGCGTTTGTTGACAGCCAGGGGTCCCGGTATCACGTGGCGTGGCATGCGATCGGTCAGACCGTGTCGGGCGCACACCTCACGGATCCGTAAACCCAGCTGGGCACTGTAGGCCCGTGGCGGGCCATAATTCGGTTTTCCCCCCACCCTCCAGCTGTACAGCTCCCGCCAGCGAGCCTCCACTGAAGGGTCCAATCGCCGGGAGGCCTTCAAGGTCCGCTCGGCCTGGACTCCCTCCATTGTCAGCCCACCACCGAGCACGAATGATCCCCCATGGTCTTTGGTGGCACGCACCGTATCGTCCAGGTGTCTCTCGTCGTCGCCAAGGAACGGGATAATGGGCATCAGTGACGTGCCAACCAGAATTCCGGCGGCTGCCAACTTCTCCATGGCTTGCAGCCGGCGCTTCACGCCCGGGCTGCGGGGCTCAAAAGCCCGTTTCAGGGCTCCATCCACGTTGCTGATGCTAACGACGACCCCCACCCAGGCCTGACGGTTGATCTCCACCAGCAGGTCCTGGTCCCGGGTGAGGAGAGGGGAACGTTCGACAACAAAAAGGGGAAAGCCCAGCTCACACACCACTTCCAGCATACCACGCGACAGCCGGTAGCGGGCTTCAGCCGGCTGCTGCCAATCCCCACAGGCGATCACCTCCAGATCGAACCGGGAGAGTTCCTTCCGTAACAGGTCCACGGCGTTGATTTTGACCTGGAGGAGGGTGTCGAAGGTGTCGGGGCCCCGTCGCCCCATATACCGGCTGCCCCGCAGATAGCAGAACTCACAGCCCGTGCTGCAGCCGACGTAGGGGTGGGCGCTATACTTTTCCCAAAACCAGGGACCGTCCACGTGGCGATGGATATTGACAATTCTGCGGGCACGATACTCCTGGAATTCCAGTTTCATCGAGACCTTTCTCCCGTCGCAAGGGCCCGTTGCTCCGTCGAGAGGTCGGTGAATGCCTCACGGAGGACCAGGGGAAAAGGCGTCCCTTGATCGAGCACCCGATCCAACAGCCCATGGGCCTGGGTCACCTGCCCGGTTTGAACGAGTGCAGCAATCCGCTCTCCCAGCTTTCTGGCCTCTCGGAGATTCATCTCATGACCCGTTCCTCTTTCGACTTGGTCAACTAAGGCTAACCGATTTAATTCGTACATGTTTCTGCCTCCCCCCTACGGGGCATAATCGCTAACTTAGAGAAGTCGATAGATCTCGCCTATTGCAACCGAATACATCGTAAGGGCGGGGTTTATCCCCATAAGCGCTCAAATAAGAACCTTGACATTATGGGAAAGGTATTTTATAATATTTCCCATGAAACCTTCGCCGACTCAGGAAGATTGGGAAATTCTTTTGAAGTTTTTACCCGAAGGCTGGGAGTCAAAAGCAAGCGAAACGGGTGCGTTAGTTCGCAAGCGCAAAATCGACTCTCCTCGAACTCTTCTTCGAGTCTTACTGATCCATTTAGCTGACGGCAAATCGCTTCGCACCACCGCCACTTATGCTCGTGAGGCTGGTATTTGCGATATAAATGACGTTGCTTTGCTTCACCGGCTCAAAGCATCCCAAGAGTGGTTCAGGTGGATGTCCGAGCAACTCGTACTATCATTAAAGGGGCCATCAATTCCGGAAGCGCTCGTGAAGAACTTTCGAGTGCGCATTGTCGACTCTTCGATCATCAGCGAACCAGGCACCACGGGCAGCGATTGGCGACTGCATTATTGTTTACAGTTAGCTGGGTTACGCTGGGACATGTTTAAGATCACCGATACTGGCATCGGCGAGGACTTTCAACGCTATGATGCAGAGCCTGGTGACCTGTTTATTGGTGATAGAGTATACTGTAAACGAAAAGGCATCAGTTATATTCTTAGAAACGGTGGCCACGTGTTGGTTCGGTTTCATTCTTCGAATCTACCGTTGCTCACCTATCGTGGTAAAGCATTTTCGACATTAGCGTGTCTTCGCTCGCTGCGTCCAGGCGAGCATGGCGATTGGGATGTTTGGTATCAATCGCCGCAGAGTCAACGTTTGATCAAAGGGCGTTTGTGTGCAATTCGAAAAAGCCAGCAAGCCATTGAATTGGCGAAGAAGAAACTTCGTCTAAAAGCCTCCAGGCAGCAACGTCGGTTGAGTCAGGAGACGCTGGAATATGCTGAATATGTGATTCTTTTTACCACCGTTAACCGACATCGCTTTAAGGCCGAAGATATTCTATTGCTGTATCGCGGGCGCTGGCAGATCGAATTGGTGTTTAAACGGTTAAAAGGTATCATTCGCATTGGACATCTTCCCAAATACAATCCCGAAAGCTGTATTGCATGGTTGCACGGCGAATTGTTTGTTGCTTTGTTGGTTGAACGTTTGTATCAGGAAGCAGAATTTTTTTCCCCCTGGGGATATCAATTATGAAGCCCCGCCTAGAGGGTTTAGAGCAATGAAAAACCGCAGCGTAAGAAGCCCTTGGAGAGAATTTGAATTCTGGTTTATGATCGTACAGCATACGATAGTTCCAAAGGTTTCTCTTACTCATGCATTTAAGAACTGGTCTCGCATTAGATTGGGGTTAATGGAAAATGCAAGAAGACGAAGATTACAAATGGAAACATTAAGACCACGATTTGAGTAATCCTTATTTGAGCGCTTATGGGGTTTATCCCCGCCCGGAGGACCGGTTTCGAGCACAAAGTCGCGCGCAAGCACTCAATCGCCAGAAGCGAGCCTAGATTTAACAAAAACCCTTTGGGAGATACAAAAAGAGGTTTGGGTACTTTTCTAATCAGATATTCAACATAAGTTCAATCAGTTGCATAATGCGATGAGTTGTTTCTGAGGAAACTCCAGAACCTCT
>CAYGBE010000028.1:0-2817 GCA_964348065.1 uncultured archaeon | reverse complement strand
TCGGTCCCGTAGGCCGCCCGGATGCGGTCCTCCGTCACCACCTGCCGCGGAGGCCCTTCGGCGGCGATCTCTCCCCCGGCCAGCAGCAGCAGGCGATCGCAGTACTGGCTCGCGAGATTGAGGTCGTGCAGCACCACCAGAGTCGCCAGGCCGCGGTCGGCGGTGAGGCGACGGGCGAGGTCGAGCACTTCGATCTGGTGGTTGATGTCGAGGTGGGCGGTGGGCTCGTCGAGCAGCAGGACATCCGGCTGCTGTGCCAGCGCCCGCGCGATCATGCACCTCTGTCGCTCTCCCCCGGAGAGCGAGGTGATCGGCCGATCGGCGAACGCAGCAGTGTGGGTGAGCTCCATGCACTCCTCGGCGATCGTGTGATCCCGTGCGTGCTCGATGCCGAATCGCGAGAGATGGGGCGCCCGGCCCATCAGCACCACTTCGCGCACCGGGAAGTCGAATGCCACCGGGTTGTCCTGGCCCACGACGGCGAGCCGGCGCGCGAGCGCCCGGGCGCTCATGTCGTGGATATCAGCTCCGTCTAGAAGCACCTGTCCGGCGATCGGCCGCAGCACGCGGCTGAGTCCACGGACCAGGGTGGACTTCCCGGACCCGTTCGCTCCGACGACTCCGAGGAACTGGCCCGGGGCGAGGGTCAGGCTCGCCTCGCGAAGCACGGGCTTGCCATCGTATCCTATGGTGAGTGCAAGCGCCTCGAGCATGCCGCGATCCCCTCAGGCGGCCCGCGGCCGCGTCTTCAGCAAGCTGAATGCGCCTGACTGGTGTCTCGGAGGGTGACGTAGACGGTTTCGTCCGGGTGGATGGTGATGGCGGCGAGGCGGTGGCATAGGACGTCTCTCTTCTGCTGCATCGGCAGATCCGGGTCCTCTATCACATCTGCTAGATTCCGGAACTGCCGGCGGACGTCCTGCGGCCGAATGCGACGGGGGCGGTGCACGGCCTTCAGGGCGGAGTGCCGTTCGGCTTCGTCTGGCCTTAGGCGCTGTAGCTGCAGGGCGAGGTCAGCATCCTCAATGGTGCCCTTGCTGGCATACTCGATGATGCGCTGACGCTGCGCAGGGATCGCCGCGAGCTGGCGCTGGATGGCCTCCACCTGGGAGGGGAGGTTCCTGTCGGCCAGCATGAGCGTCATGCGGCCGGGATCGCCGCCCTGGCGGGCGAGATCCCGCAGCTCCTCGAGGAACGCCCGCTCCGCGTTCGCCATGCGGATGCAGGTCCCGGGGCGCTGGCCGGAGTCGCGCCGGGTGCAGTCGTGGCTCGCGGCGGGCTTCTTGAGGTTGTGGGCGCCCATCGGCCCGCCACAGAGCCGGCGCTTCGGGAGCCCAGAGAGGAGGTACTTCGGGCGGTTGGTCTCCCGACCGGTCACGCGACGGGCCTCCGTGGTCCGCTGGGTCCGCTCCCATAGATCGTCATCGATCAGCGGCTCGTGGAGGCCCGGGTGTACGCGGCCGTTGTGCCGCACAAGCCCGCGGTAGACCGCCCGGCCCAGTAGCCGCCGGACCTAGTCGGCCCGCCAGGCGATGCCAGTGGAGGCCCTCAGCCCCCGCGCGATCTCACTGAGACCCAGATGGTCGTCGGTGTACCAGTCGAGGGCCTGCCGTACGAGAACGGCGGGGTCGTCTGGTGCGGGGTGCTCACTGAGGGCGGGGACCAGGTATCCCACGGTGCGGCCCCGTTGTCCGCGAGCTGGTGCTCCAGCCGATAGCCGAAGGGGACGCGTCCATACCACTGGCCCTGCTCCGACGTGACCGGAACGCCGGCGCTGACGCGTTCGGCGATGAGGGCGACCATGCCGACGATGAAGCGGCCCGAGAGGCTGGTGGTGTCGAGATGGGGCTCCGTGGTGCTGAGCAATCCGACGCCGTTGGCGTCGAGGCGGCTGAGGATCCCATGGGTGTCGATGGCGTCGCAGCTCGGAGCGCTGCCGTTCGGCGCCGCTGATGCCCCGGTCCTCGTGGATGTCGACGAGGTCCCACCCGCGGTCACTACAGGTGCGGCGAATGTGCTGGATCTGGGCATCAAGGCTGAGGCCCTCGTGGGCCTGGCGCGGGCTGCTGTCCCGGAGATAGGCGACGGCGCGGGTCATCTGCCCGACCACACGCAGAGTCCGTCTCATAGCGTCAACTGGAACGCGCGCGTGATGTAGACGGCCATCTGGTCGCGGGTGACAGTCCAGTCGGGGTGGTAGAGGCCGTCGTCGTAGCCGAACACAACGCGGTTGGAGAGGCAGGCTTGGATGGCGAGGCCCGCCCAGTGTCCCGCAGGGACGTCGGGGAAGAGCTCGGGCGCGGTGGCGAGGTCGTCGTCCATGGCGATCCAGCGGCGGGCCCGGGCGACGTAGACGGCCATCTGGCCGCGGTCGACCTGGAGGGCGGGCCGGTAATCACCCTCGGGGTAGCCAGCCACCACGCCCTGGGCGACGGCGTACTCAACGTGACGGTAGGCCCAGTGGTCGGCCGGCAGGTCGGCGAAGGAGGGGGAGGGCGGCCCGGGAGGGACGGCCTCGTCGCTGCCGGCGAGGGCGCGGGCGATGTAGACGGCCATCTGGGCGCGGGTGACGGGGTCCCCTGGCAGATAGGCACCTTCGCCGTAGCCGGCGACAATGCCAGCCTGGGCACAGGCCTCGATGTAGCCGAAGGCCCAGTGCTGGGGAGCAGTGTCGGAGAACCGCACAAGCGTGTAGATATCGCGGCCGGTGGTGTAGAAGTTCCGGGCCTCATCCCAGACCACGCGGTCGCCGGAGATGTGGGGGCTGGCGGGGTCAACCGCGTCGGGGGCGATTGTGGTCGGTTCCTCCAGGGCTGC
>CAYGBE010000027.1:0-7730 GCA_964348065.1 uncultured archaeon | reverse complement strand
TTTCTGAGGGTCTCCTTGGTGGCAGATGGGGAGCAAGGGGTTCTCCTATCTGTGAAGATCATCCTGTAGCGGCCCCGAGGATGAATAAGGTTTGTGCCGAGAAAGGAGGTGATGCCAATATCTCTCTGCGAAGGGAATTATTTGAGACAAGAAAGGAGGTGATTCCCGCATTTCTCCGGCGAAGGGCATTGGGAATAACCCAGATGTATTGTGAGCGGTTGGTTTCTTTGAATGTCTAAAAAGGAGGGAAACCATGAATCGTGCGGGAAGATTTTTAGAACTTGCAGTTTGCGTAATGCTATCCTTCCCCCTGCTTATCGTTTTTCCATTGGCGGCTCACCCGAAAGACAAAGTCCTTATTGGCCAGGCAGTTTCTCTCTCAGGTCCACTTGGTGGCGATTACACATTCTCCTGTGCTCCATACTATGATCTATGGATTAAGGTTGTCAATGCCGAAGGTGGGATCTATGTAAAGGAGTATGGCAAGAAATTACCCGTAGAGCTAAAAGTATATGATGATAAGTCTGATATCGGCACGATGACGAGACTGCTGGAAAAATTGATTGTGGAGGATAAGGTTGACTTTGTCTTCGCCCCCTGGAGCACTGCATTTACCTTTGCCGCCGCCCCTATTGCCAATAAGCACAAGTATATCCTCATGTGCAATGGCGCTGGCGCGATGAAGCTCAAGGATTTTGCCGCTGACCTACCCTACTACTTTCAGACTTTGAACTTTGCCGAAACCCAGGTGCCAGCTCTGGTTGACATCCTTGAGGAACTCGGCGTGAAGAAGGTGGCGATCATGTCCCAGGACGACCTCCATGGCGCTGAGAATAGTCAGGCAGCGGTTCCAGCATTGGCCGATCGGGGGATTGAGATTGTTATGTCAGAGAGCTACCCGATGGGCATTAAGGATTTATCACCCCTGTTGAAGAAAGCGAAGGCACAGGGCGCCGATGCCTACATAGGTTTCAGCTATCCAGGTGAGGTTATGCTCGGTACCGGCCAGGCGATTGAGCTCGGCATAAATTTCAAAGTCTTCGGATTCACTGTAGGCCCAGCTTTTACATTTTTCCCAGGGGCGTTTGGCCCGCTAGCGGAGGGAGTAATCGGTGGTGGTGCCTGGAACGAGAAAAGTTCTCCTGGAGCCAAAAAATTCTCCGAGCAATTCAAAGAGGTCACGGGAAAAGATGTCAATAATTACTGGGGCGCGCTATACTGGTACTCTGCGCTGCAACACTTTCAGCAGTCTATCGAGAAGGCTGGAACCCTGAACCAGAAAAAGATAAGGGATATCATGGCTACGGAGAAGTTCGATACAGCTCTGGGACCGTTCTGGTACGATAAGAGGCGGATCTTTGTAAATCATCCCGGTGAATGGGGCCAGTGGCAAAAGGGGGTGTTTGAGGTCATCGACCCCGGGGAGAAGCGTACGGCACCACCGATCGTAAAGCCGGCCTGGCCCAAGAAGTAGCGAGTGAGGGAGAAAAGACGGCCACACGGTCATGAGCACATAACGGCGTCTTTTCTGCCATACCCACTAAAGGCGGCGTGAGTTCAAGGGCTCAAGAGCACGAGCCCCATTAAGAAAGGAGGTGAAAATAGAAGAGAAAAGCAGGGACAAGGTACGTATTCGAAGGTCTGGAAAGGTTCAAAAGGGAGGGACAAAATGAAAAACAAAGTATTGCTTGGTTTGTTAGTATTCACGGTTGGCGTGGTGATCTTATGTGTTGCTGGGACCACACCATCACTAGCCAAAGATAAAATCGTTGTTGGTATGTCAAGACCTCTCTCAGGCCCATTGGCTGTGATTGGAGACTCGGCATTCAAACCGATTTATGAGACATGGGTTGCTGAGGTCAATGCCGAGGGTGGGATATACGTGAAAGAATACGGAAAAAAATTGCCTATCGAGCTATTAATATATGATGACAAAAGTGATATAGGCACGATGACGAGGCTGACGGAAAAATTGATAGTCGAGGACAAGGTCGACTTTCTGTGGCCCTCCTGTAGCACAGCCTTCATTTTTGCCCAAGCCCCTATAGCCAATAAACATGGGTATATTCTGTTGACAGCAGAGGGTGGCGCCACGCAGATCAAGGAGATGCTACTGGGCCTACCCTATGTGTTCATCAGCCTGAGTTTTTCCGATTGGTACGAGTTACCGGTCTTTGCTGAGATGCTCGGCGAAGTGGGCGCAAAAACCGCATACATAATCTATATCGCTGACCTCCACGGCATCGAGTATTCCGGTGTGGCGGGTATTGAATTCCCAAAGCATGGAATTGAGATCATTGGTTTGCAGAGTGTTCCGCCTGGAACTAAGGATCTATCGCCCATAATCAAGAAAGCCAAGGCATCTAATGCCGATGTCTTTTGCTGTTTTGGCTATCCCGACATGGTTCTGCCTGCTACCGGTACGTCAATCGCGCTTGGCTATAACCCCAAGGCGTGGATAGGCGGCCCCGGTGCCAATTTCGGGTTTTACCATACCGCATTTGGTCCGGCGACGGAGGGAGTACTGGGTTTTACTACCTTTGCCTGTAGCCAGTCAAAAGCAGCGCAAACACTTTGCGATAAACTCTATAAGGGCAAGCCTGAAGAAATCCAAGATTTCTGGGGACACCCCCTCTATTGGGCTGCGCTGGAATTCTGGAAGCAGGCTATCGAGAAGGCCGGAACTCTGGACCAGAAAGTGATCAGGGATATCATGGCTACACAGAAGTTCAACACGATGCTGGGACCGACGTGGTTTGAGAACGGACTAATGGCCAAAGAGTCTCATACCGGTGAGATTGGTCAGTGGCAAAATGGGGTATTTGAAGTCGTCGGCCCCAAGAAACATGCTACCGCGAAGTTTATCTACCCCAAACCTCCGTGGCCAGCGCCGCCAAAGAAATAGGATAAGGGAAGTAGACATTACATTGAGGAGTTGAAGAGCGATAATGGTAAGCAGGCTGTCTCAAAGGGTGCAAACGTAACCATGCTTCTAGGTAATTAGAAGCTTCAGAGGTGTTGCGCTGCGTCCTTTGGACAGCCTGCTACTTTAATTCTTAAAGCTAGGAAGCCATCATCATGATTTTAACAATCCTGGACGTCGTGATTGCTGGTTTACTGCTGGGCGGCATATATGCCCTGATCGCCGTGGGGCTCAGCCTGCAGTATGGTGTTGCCCGGGTGCTGAACATTTCTCATGGCGAATTTATTATGATCGGGGCTTTCGGAACCTGGATGCTGTATAAAACGGTTGGCATTAACCCCATCATTACCCTTGCCATGTGCGGTCCTGCTATATTTTTGATAGGTTTTTTCCTTCATAGGACTCTCTTCAGAAGCCTTCTAAATTCGTCAGCATCATTGGATATCTTTGAGGGCAGGTCTCTGCTCGCCTCGTTCGGTCTTCTCTTCATCATTCAAAATATAGCCATATTAACATGGGGTGCTGACATAAAGGGGTACTCTTATTTGTCTTATGGGGTCAATCTGGCGGGAGCGGTATTTGCCGCCAATCGCCTGGTAACCCTTTTGTTTGCCGTCGTCATAAGTGCAGCCTTCTATCTCTTTTTGGCCTGGACCCGCCTGGGAAAAGCAATCCGGGCAGCGGCCCAGGACCCGAGGACCGCGGGACTCATGGGGGTAAACATCAACAAGGTGCTGGCCTTGTGTTTTGGCTTTGGTGCCTTGATGGCTGGTTTTGCCGGCGGACTGTTAAGCATGTGCTACCCTATTACGGCAACGATGGGTATGGAATATACGATCATTGCTATCATCGTGGTCGTGTTGGGCGGGTTGGGCAGTGTCGTCGGTAGTTTTATCGGGGGTTTCTTGCTGGGTATTATCGGCAGCATCGTGACCTATATAGAGCCGGGCTTGGCACTGGTTGCCTACTATGTCATCTTCGTAGTTTTGCTCCTGGCGAGGCCAACAGGTATTCTAGGGAAATAGAAAATGGATATTACCACACCGACATCCAAAAAGCCCTTGTTATGGTGGGCAATTATTCTCATCATATTCATCCTATTAGCCTTTGTACCCCTCTATGCCCCGGGATATCCTGTTGTATTGCTAAGCAGCATCCTCATGTATGTCATCATGACGGTGAGCTGGGTCATGTTCTCCGGGCCGACCGGCTACATGTCCTTGGCGCCAGCTGCGTTTTTCGGGGTAGGCATATATACTTCAGCTATAATCGGGAAGGCATTACCCTTTCCGATCGTTGTCGGCATTGGTGGTCTGGCCAGTTTCTGCCTTGCCCTGCTCGTCGGCGCCCTGACCCTCAGGCTGAGAGGTATCTATTTTGCCATATTCACTTTCGGGCTCGTTATGCTCATCGCACATTCTCTCCTGTTTTGGGAGCTTCATGTAACGGGCACGCGAGGCAGATTTGTCATGGTCATGGGTTACAACACTATTTATTTCTACATGCTCGGCGTTTTTGTGTTATTACTGATTACCGCATACCTTATCAGACACTCGAAATATGGCCTGGCCTTGCTGAGTATCGGTCAGCAAGAGGACGCTGCAGCCCACAGCGGTGTTAACGTTACTATAGTGAAGGTTATCACCTTCGCGATCAGCGCCTTTTTCATGGGGGCGGCGGGGACCGTCATGGCCACAAAATGGACATATATCGATCCATTCATCGCATTCAACCCGTTTTTCTCCTTTATGCCGGTTTTAATGGCCATCTTCGGTGGTATGGGGCAACTGTATGGTCCTGTAATAGGCGCGGCTGTTTTTACCTACCTGGAAGAATTTCTGATAACCCGGTTCGCCGAGTTATATATGCTCATTTTCGGCACCATATTAGTGGTTGCCATCTTATACCTGCCCGACGGATTGGTTGGATTGATACAAAGGCTATGGAAACGAATTTCAGAGAGGAAACATGTCGATACTTGAAGGTAAAGGTGTGACCAAGTATTTTGGGGGGCTCGCCGCTGTATCAAATGTGGACTTTAATGTGGAACAGGGTGAAGCCTTCGGTCTGATTGGTCCCAACGGAGCCGGTAAAACGACGCTGTTTAATTTAATATCGGCCGCTCTTGCTCCCAGATCAGGGACCATACGATTTAAGGGCAAGGACATCACCGGCTTATCACCCTATAAAATCTGTAGGATGGGAGTGGCGAGAACCTTTCAAATAGTCAAAGTTTTCGCCGATATGCCGGTTTTGAACAATGTCGTACTGGGCGCCTGTTTCGGGATATCACCAGGTATGTCATCAAAGGATGCTGTTCGAGAAGCCACCGAGTTATTGGAGTTTATGGGGCTGTCAGCAGTGAAAGAGATTCCTGCGAAAGACCTGACCCTGGCTAACCAGAAGCGACTTGAAGTGGCCAGGGCGTTGGCAACCAAGCCAGAACTATTGCTGCTTGATGAGCTGATGGCCGGATTGAACCCCACCGAGCTCGCCCAGGCCATGGAGCTGGTAGCAAGGATTCGGGATATGGGCATTACCATCATTATGATCGAACACGTCATGAAGGCAATTATGAACGTGTGTGAACGGATTATGGTACTCCATCACGGTGCAAAGATTGCCGAGGGAACTCCGCAGGAGATTGCCACCAGCAAGACAGTTATCAAAGTATATTTGGGAGAAAAGGCGCATGCTGGAAGTTAGCAACATAGATACGTTCTATGGCAAGATTCAGGCATTATGGGGCGTTTCTCTAAAAATCGATGAGGCCGAAATGGTCGCCTTGGTTGGCGCCAATGGAGCGGGCAAAACGACACTGCTTAATACGATATCCGGTTTGCTGCATCCAGCTTCAGGGAGCATCGAGTTCCTTGGCAAGAGAATCGACGGGCTCACATCTTACTCCATTGTGGAACTGGGAATGTCCCATATACCCGAGGGGAGAAGGCTCTTTCCGGACATGTCGGTGCGCGAAAACCTGGAGATGGGTGCCTATGCGAACCGTGCATGGAAACATAAGCAAGAAACCCTGGATAAGGTCTATCAACTTTTCCCCATATTAAAGGCAAGACAACGGCAAGTAGCCAGAACATTGAGCGGTGGCGAACAGCAAATGGTAGCTATGGGACGGGGTTTAATGTCAAGGCCGAGGTTGTGTATCATCGATGAACCCTCGAGTGGTCTGGCACCGCTCGTGGTGGACGAAATCTTCCACATCATACAGGGACTCCGCGACCAGGGCATCGCCATCTTCCTGATCGAGCAGAATGTCCAGCAAACCCTGGAGATAACTGATCGGGCATACGTACTGGAAAATGGGCGTGTTATCTTAGCAGGAGAGAGTAGAAAGCTTCTACAAGAAGAACTAATAAGAAAGGCATATTTGGGTCTCTAATGTAATGCCTTCTGCTAACGAAGGATGAAGAAGAATCATGGTCAAGATAATGATAGCGCCGAACCGATATATACAGGGCCCTCGGGTTCTCAAGGATACAGGTATGTATATCGTTCATCTGGGATCCAAGGTCTTCTTCATTGGTGGCCCCACAGCGTTGTCGACTGCACAGGATCAAATTTCGGCAAGCCTCAAAGAGTATTCGATGGAGTACCAGTTTGAGGCTTTTTCAGGAGAATGTACACGCGCTAGCGCAGCCCAACTTAGAGAAAGAGCGCGCAAGTTTGGTGCAGATGTGGTTGCAGGAGTCGGTGGTGGCAGGGCAATCGATACGGCAAAGGCCGTATCCCATGAATTGGGTTCAAGGCTTGTCATCATCCCGACCGTGGCATCCAATGATGCACCTTGTAGTGCCCTGTCCGTTCAATATAAGGAGAACCATATGTTCGATCGGTTCTTGATACTTAAAAGAAATCCAGATGTTGTTTTGGTGGACTCAAAGGTTATCGCCGAGGCACCGACAAGGTATTTTGTTGCGGGCATGGGGGATGCCCTTGCAACCTGGTTTGAAGCATTCACCTGCACGAAGTCGAGTGCAAAAAACCTTCCGGGCGGTGTAACAACCGCCGCGGCTCTCAACCTCGCAAGGCTTTGTTATGATACGCTCATGGAATACGGCATCAGCGCGAAACCGGCTGTTGACCAAAATGCTGTCACCCCGGCTGTTGAAAAGGTCATTGAAGCCAACATCCTGTTGAGCGGGCTAGGGTTTGAGAGTTCTGGGTTGGCTGCCGCCCACGGAATTCACGAAGGCCTGCAGGCGCTAGAGGGAACGGAAGGAGCGTTGCACGGAGAGCTGGTTGCGTTTGGAACCCTTGCGCAGCTTGTAATGGAAAACTACTCGAGGGGGGAGATCGACAGAGTGATCGGTTTTTGCAATGCCGTGGGACTGCCTGTTACCTTGAGACAACTGGGTGTTTCGGATGTATCGCCGGAGAACCTCATGAAGGCAGCAGGAGTTGCCTGCATGGAAGGATTTACAACACACAATTCCTATTTTGGAATCAATCCTGAGTTGGTTTTAGGAGCCATCATTGGAGCGAACGCTTTGGGCGAGGATAGCCTAAAGCGCCCCTAGGTCGCTTAGATTGATGGTCGGAAGTGTACATTCGGCAAATGGGCATTATACCCCTTTAATGGCAAACCGGCGATTATCATGGGAGATATGAAGACTGTCATCGAAGGGCCTGAATCACCCCATACGTGCTTTTTTGCAAAATAATTTAGGCGCTCACAGAACCAAAGAAGATGGATGATGGCAAAAATGTAGGGGTTCGATTTATCGAACCCGTAAGGAAATCATCAAAGAGGAAAGAGATAAGGCTAAAAGGCTACGATTATAGATCAAAT
>CAYGBE010000026.1:0-2743 GCA_964348065.1 uncultured archaeon | reverse complement strand
TTGAATTCTCTGGCGGTGGCTGGGTCACGCCAGCGACCGTAAATTCCGCCGCGGTCTCATCCAGCTGGACGGTCATTTGTTGGCCCATCGGATCGGCATCTCCGAAGTACTTCCGGGCGATCTCGGTGGTGATCACCACGGAGTACGGATCGGAGAGAATCTTCTGGGTACCTCCAGCAAGCACCGCGAAGGTGAACATCTCCAAAAAAGCCGGATGGACAAACTGCAAGGTTTCGCTGAAGGATTTATCCTCCACCCGCACAACTTGCTGCGAGCCTACGATGCGGGCGGACCGGAGTACCTCGGGGAAATAGCTTTCCAGAAGCGGACCCAGCAGCCCGCTCGTGCTCGGCTCCGCGCCGATTGTGCCATCCGGCGACGTACGCACCTGGATCACCCGACAGATGTCATCTGCACGGACGTGAAATTTATCGTAAGATAGTTCGCTCTGAACGTAGAGGAAGATTAGGATGCAGCAGGCGATGCCCGTTGCCAAGCCCACCACGCTGATCGCAGTGTAGAGCTTGGAGCGAATCAGGTTGCGATAGCCGACTTTAAGATAGTTTCCCAACATGGTCAACTCCCCGGCTTGCTATTCGTATCGGAGCGACTCCACCGGATTGGCCAGGGCGGCTTTGATCGACTGGTAGCTGACGGTCGCGACTGCTAGAACCAAGGCTGCCGCTCCGGCGGTAAGAAAAATCCAGATGTCCAAGCTGATCCGGTAGGCATAGACTTCAAGCATCCTGTTCATGGTGAAATAGGCCAAAGGCCAGGCAATCAGGTTGGCCAGCAACACCCATTTACCAAACTCCCTGATCAACGAAAAAGTGATTTCGGGAACGGTGGCGCCCAGCACCTTGCGGATACCGATCTCCTTGGTGCGCTGCTGGGCGGTGAAGGATGCCATACCCAAGAGCCCCAGGCAGGCGATTAACAATGCCAGAATGGTGAATGAATTGACTATCTTCCCTATGCGCCGATCGACTCTATACATCCTGTCGATGTTATCATCCAAGAACTGATATTCAAAGGGTGTTCCGGAAACCAGCCTTTCCCAGGTGGTCTTCAGCGAACTGATGGAACGGGAGACATCGCCTGCCTTAATTTTCACCAGAAGATACCGGAACATATCGGGCCGGTGCTGAATGGCCAATGGTTTGATTTCGGAATGAAGCGAACTGAAGTGAAAATCCTTCACCACTCCCACTATGGTGGAACCCAGAACCTCTTTCCCCAAGGGCGATTCCATTCCCATGGCCCGAACGGCAGCCTGGTTGACCACCACGCTTGCGGACGTATCCGAGATAAATCGTTGCGAGAGGAACCGACCGCCGGCCATCTCCACTCCCAGCGTCGCGGCGAGATCCCAGTCGGCAAAGAGACGATGGATCAGAATCTCTCCCTGGACCTGCCCATCCCCCCACTCATGGATCAAAGTGGACATGTGCAATCCGGCAGGGGGATGGGATACCGCCGAAATGCTCGCCACTCCTTCGGCTTTGGATAGCTCGCTTTTCAGCAACTCGTATTTTCGGGGACTATCCCCCTTCAGGTCGACGCAGAGCACCCGTTCCTTGTCGAATCCCAATTTCTGATTTCGGATGAGGTAAAGCTGTCGCCCAATCACTACGGTTCCGATGATCAGAGCAATGCTTAGCACAAACTGCAAGGTTACCAGAAGCTTTCGTAAGACCAGCCCCCCCGGATCTGTTTTTACGGATCCCTTCAGCACACTTACCGGTGCCAGGGAGGAAAGATAAAGCGCCGGATAGCTGCCGGATACGGTGCCGGCGGCAATGGCCGTGCCCAGAAGAATCAGAATCACCGAGCCGTTCTTCATCAGGCTGAAGGAAAGCTGCTTGGCCGAGAGATCGTTGAACAGGGGAAGAAAAATCTCGACCAAAAGCAAAGAGAGGCAAAGGGCGACCAGTGAAACCAGAATCGACTCCCCGAAGAACTGGAGCACGACCTCTTTCCGGCTAGCTCCCACCACCTTTCTTAAGCCCACCTCCTTGCTCCGTTTCCCCGCCCGCGCAGTAGCCAGGTTCATGTAGTTGATACAGGCGGTCAGTAGAATGAAAGCAGCTATGATGGAGAACAAGTAGATGGAGGACATGTCTCCGGAAAGATGAATGTCGGTCACCGGCTGAAGCGAAAGCTCGACAATGGCGTCTTCCTGATGCCGTTTGATGGTTCCGGCGATCTTTTTGGACAGCTGAGTCAAATCGACATTCTCGGCCAGCAGCACGTATGTTTTATGAGCAAACTGGCTCCACCCTTCGATCTCCAGGCCAAACTCTTTTACGGTCCCAAATGGCACCACGAGATCGAATTGCAGGTGTGAGTTGCTGGGAACGTTTTGGATGATCCCGGTCACAGTCAGATCCATCCGATCGTCAACCTGCAGGATTTTTCCCATGGGATTTTCATCGCCAAAATATTTGGCCGCCGCTCTCTCGGTGATTACCACCGAATTCGGCGAGGAAAGTGCCTGGTTTGACTCTCCTTTGACGAAGGGGAAGCTGAACGAGGAGAAGAGGGAGGGGTCTGCAAACGTCAGTCCATCTTCGCTGAAAGAGTTGCCATCTGATCGTACGATCATCCCGCCCATGGGCCGATATCTGACCGCATCGACGATCTCAGGATACTCACTGATCAGAGTGGGCGCCAACTCTGGTGGATTGACCGAGAAGTACAATTCATCCCCGTCGGCATATTTCTCATAATCCGTAACCAGGTA
>CAYGBE010000025.1:0-2639 GCA_964348065.1 uncultured archaeon | reverse complement strand
GGTCCCAAGGGTTGGGCTGTTCGCCCATTAAAGCGGTACGTGAGCTGGGTTTAGAACGTCGCGAGACAGTTCGGTCCCTATCCGCGGTAGGCGCAGGAAATTTGAGGGGATCTGTCCCTAGTACGAAAGGACCGGGACGGACGAACCTCTAGTGTACCAGTTGTCCCGCCAGGGGCATCGCTGGGTAGCTACGTTCGGAAGAGATAACCGCTGAAAGCATATAAGCGGGAAGCTCCCCCCAGGATAAGATTTCCCTCCCTTCGGGGCTGAAGGTCCCTCGAAGACTACGAGGTTGATAGGCTGGATGTGTAAGTCCGGTAACGGATTGAGCTAACCAGTACTAATAGACCGTGAGACTTGACCATAAAGTTTACCAAGACAAAAAATCCAAAAAATAAAGAAAATAGAAAAAAGGGGACGTTCCCCAAAGTACCACCCTTTAAAGAGTGTAAATTTGGGGAACCTCCCCATCGATTATTTCTTCCCGGCAACCATAACAAAGAGGATACACCCGTTCCCATTCCGAACACGGAAGTTAAGCTCTTTAGTGCCGATGGTACTGCTCTGGGCGCGGAGTGGGAGAGTAGGTCGTTGCCGGGATTTTTTTTTGCAGTAGATTAGATAATTGAGATAGCTTGTTAGGACTAGAAACCGCTGATTCGCCTTAAGCGTTAACCAATTTTTCTTTCTTCTTTAACTTAGAAATTCTCACATCCTACAATCTTTTCTAATTCTCTACATTCAAAAGGCTGACCGATTGAATCACTAAGTTCGTTTCAACATATATATTATCTCGGTAACATTCGAGTAGATCTCAATCGTAATGCGCTAAATAAATGATTTCTAGCCATTTAGAAAAGGATACTTCCTTAAGTGGTCAATAGGAAGTCTATTGGGAAATGCGGGTTGAGTTTCTCAAGATTCTTTCTAAAGGTCTCCGGTTTCTCGAGTGGCTTTCGGGCAATACTAAAATCCGCATCGCTGTGGCTGCAATCACCTTATCTTTCTTATCCTTGGGAGTTCTTTCCGCTCTCTATGTTTACAAACATAATAGATTTAAGATACTAAAAAAATTAGAGTATAAAACCTTCTCCGCTATTGTTGATAGCAAAATTGTAGAGTATCTTATGAGGTATACATAACTTAGCCCCCCTTTGTTCCCAAATACCTAAGTGGACACCTTCTTAAGGGTGGCACTTTGGGGAACGTCCCTATTTTGCTATTTTGTTTTGCTATGATTTTTTATTAATTTCGATATAATGAATATCTAATCAATCCAGTTCTATTTAAATGACCTTGAATCTTGCATTTGTCTAAGATTATTGGAGGTTAAAAGATGGTTAAAGATATGAAAATCAGAGAATATAAGCCCGGAGATTTGGAGCAGGTTTTAAAGTTAGTCCGTGAGCTTGAGTCTGAGATGGCAGAGAAGTTCAAGGATGTAGTGATAAAATCGGGGGAGAAAGATTACCGAAATCGTTACCTAAAGCAGGGCAACAAGTACAAGACATTCGTTGCTCTTGTTGATGATAAAGTTGTAGGGTATCTCATGGGATATCCTTCACTTGGTGCGCCTGAGGTAGATATTATGTACGATGCCTTACCCATTTCTTCTGATTCTGTACCGCCTGAGTTCTATTTGCGGATTACTTTTGTCTCAAAACCATACAGAAATCAAGGGATTTCAAAAAAGCTGCACAAGGAAATAATAAAATACGCACGAAGACAGGGACATAAAGAAGTCTACGCTTGTATAGCTAAATGGAATATTCCAGAAATCAAGGTCATCAAATCCCTGAAATTTAACGTCAAGGATTTGGGCTATAGATACAGGTTGTCACTAAAATTGTAGAAATAGAAAAGGGGACGTTCCCCAAAGTGCCATGCTTTAAAATAGAGTGTAGAGTGTCCCTTTGGGGAACGTCCCCTTTTGTTTTACGATCGAATATATATTGAAATTATCTGCCTTTTGTTTATACTAATTCTTTCTATTATTTATCCATTATTATTTATGCGAGCGAGTCGCTTAGCAAAATCCAAACATAGGAGCTGACAAAAATGAATAAAAAATTGCTGCTTCTCATTTCCGTATGTTTAGTGCTTTTTGCCTTCTCGATTCAATCGGAGGAGAAAGCCAAAGAGACAAATCCTTTCTTCTCAGAATTTGACACACCTTTTGGTGTTCCTCCGTTCGATAAGATAAAGGAAGAACATTATCTTCCTGCTTTCAGAGAAGCAATGACCCAACAAAACTGGAAAATTGAAGCGATAGTTAATAATCCCGAGCAACCGACTTTTAAAAATACAATTGAAGCTTTGGAAAACAGCCAGACATTGTTGAGGACGGTCGGCAACGTCTTTGACGTTTTAAATGGCTCCATGACAAATGAAAAGATGCAGGAAATCGCGAAAGAAGTCGCTCCTCTAAGATCTAAGCACCGGGACGATATCCGGTTAAATGAGAGATTATTTAGAAGAGTCAAAGCGGTCTATGACCAGAAAGACAGGCTGAGTTTAACGGGAGAACAGAACATGCTCCTGGATAAATATTATAAAGACTTTGTGAGGGGAGGAGCCAATCTGAGCAAGGAGGATAAGGCTGAACTCAGAGAAATCAACCAGGAATTGTCTGTTCTTAC
>CAYGBE010000024.1:0-4023 GCA_964348065.1 uncultured archaeon | reverse complement strand
TCCTCCAGCCCGGCCAAGCCAAATCGTATATTTTTGAAATAATTGACCGACAAATCCAGCCAAACCACCAGCAAGAGTAAAGATTAAACCAAAACCTAAAACAAAGAAAATGGTCTTAATTATAAGAGAATTTTGCAGTTGGCGGTTGAGGTCAATTGTCTTTAGTTGGTCTAGGCTCATCCCTGTAATCAGGGCTAAATATACTCCAAGCATAGGTATTATACAAGGAGACAAAAAAGCAAACATTCCAGCCAGGAATGGAAAAAATGATGATGTTAGGTCATTGCCCACTGCAACTCACCCTATTTAAACTTCAGGAAGCGGCAGCGGGAATTTATAATTGCGTTCTTCTACACCTGATACACTTTTGATTATTAATTCAAAGGATTTATCATTTTTACTAAAAATGCTTTCATTCTGTATTTTTTTCGAAAACTCAACTACCCCTAATTTATGATGGGATTCTCCACTAAATGTGTCTGCCTTTGCCAAGGCCGGAAATTCTTCACCGCTTTCTGTACGTAAAAACACAAGTTTCACAAAGTTAAATTGATCTAGATTAACCGAATGAGTGTTGATAGAAATCATAAAAACATAATTTTTTTCGAAGTTTATTTTTTCATATGTCTCTGCAGTAACTATTGAACTAAGAATCTTGGGGGTAGCATATGTAACTTCTATCTGAACATTGCCTTCTCCATTATCTATTCGGCTTAAAAATTGCCCTTCCTTCTGTTCAGTATTTTCTCTAATAGTCATATCTGAACTTTCCCGGAATGCTTTTTCTTTGCGGTTATATTCAAATATCCAGTAGATACTGATGAAAATTATTACCAATAATACTATTGGCAAAATCAATTTAAATATTCTAGTCAAATAAAACACTTCCTCTTTATATCTCTTTTAATTCCACCGGTTCAGACCGACAGTTAAAAAGTTTTTCAGTATACTTGCCAACTCCACCATTTAAAGAAGCAATACCTATATAAACAACCAGAAAAATTATAAAAAGCACCAAAATAATACTTCTAATTCTTTTTGCTGTTAGTGAAAAATCATTTTTCGTTTCCATTTATCCCTTAATCTTTTGAGTAATTTCCTTTTCCATAAATTTGTAATTAGGATAATTTTTGTCTGTTTGGGCCCAGACCAATAAATTTCCTGATTGATAAAAGAAGTCCATGGTATCTCCACTACCGGTTCTATAGATAGATATATTATTATCAATTGTAATTTTTTTTGGAGAAGAAAACATTTGATTATTATCCATCTTTATAACCATATCATCTAATAAATTCTTAGCTTCACTTTCCTTTTTAGATTCAGATATCCAAATTTTTACAGCAAATTGCTGGTCCTGGCTCATGTATTTAAGAATATATCCATTTTTTAGCGGTAATTCTTTCCTGTGTAATTGATAAATTTGTTTTAGAGCTAGCTCTCCTTCAATGAATTGTGTTTTTGTCATGTCTAACAATAAATCCGGAAAAATAAGATCATTTCCTTCTTTAACTATCTTGGTTGATTCAATTCTTTCAACTCCATTTTTCTGAGTAGTATATTTAAAAATCCAATAGCCTGAATAAACTAAAAATATTAACAAGGCTATGACAATTATTGTTTTTTTAAGCCAGATAAGTTGATTCATACCCATATCTCCTTAAGAAGAATTCTTAGTCAAATCGATTTCTTTTTTAAGTTGGTTAACCTTTGATCTCATAATCATGAGATAGACAAATGTCAAAAGCCAAATTATCAAATAGGCAGCGAAAAAATAAGCCACGGTCATTTAACCTCCAATTCTGCTCTGATAAGATTTTATTTTCTCTGAAATTTTCTCAATTTCATACCTTGTTGATACCAAACTAATATACAAGAAAGTGAACGCAAGTATAGAGACAAGCAAAGCAATTACCATCTCTGATGAAAGGTCAAAACCACCGGAACTTACAACTACTGGATGAATTGTCCTCCACCACCGTATAGACATAAAGACAATAGGAACATCTATAAAGCCAAAAATTCCAAAAACTGCACTATATACATATTTTTTCTCTCCAGTAATAGAAGTCCTTAACAATAAATAGCTAATATATATAAACCAAAGGACCAACGTTGTGGTTAATCTAGGATCCCAGGTCCAATATGTATTCCAGGCAGTTTTCGCCCAGATAGGACCAGATATTAAAACCATACTAGTAAATAGTACTCCAATCTCAGCTGATGAATAGGCAATATAATCAGCTTTACGGTTTCTTTTCAATAAATAAATTAGGCTTCCCATAAAAGTAATAAAAAAAGCAAAAAAAGCTATCCAGGCCGAAGCTACATGAAAATAAAAGATTTTTTGTGATATGCCCATTTCTTTTTCGATGGGAGCATAAATAAAAACAGTATATATAGCGAGCATAAAAATAATAATGGTAAAGATATCTATAATATTTTTTTTCTTTAACATAACTACTCCTCGATAATTAGATTAAACAGAATATAAGAGAGTGATAAGAAAGCCAAGTCATATAGGCTGAGAAATTTCAACCAGTTTTGGGTATTTATTAAATTACCATCTTCAAAAAGAATTTTAGTTGCTTTAACAACTGAGATAATTACTGGAACCACTAAAGGAAATAAGATCACTGTCAATAAATTTTCATTCATATTTGAAGACGAAGTCATAGCTGCCAGAATTATCCCAACTACTCCAAAACCAGACGCTCCCAAGAAAAACAATAAAAGCAGTGAAGAAAAGAGTCTAATATTCAATAAGTTAAAGAAGATTAGAGTTGCGGGGATAATAATCAAAGCTGCCATAAAAAGCATAATAATACTGGTTATGAATTTAGATAAAAATATGTTACCTGCATCCACCCCTGTTAAAATTAGTGCCTTAAAACTCTTCCCGTCTTTTTCAATCTGGAATGAATTGTTAAGATTAATTATGCTAACAAAGCTTAGAGCAACCCAAATAGAACTTGCAGCAATTTCTTCGGTGTTATTAAACTGCGGCCCGAAGGCAAAGCTGAAGATTAAAACAAGTATAAGACCCAAGAAAATCATTAAAAAGAGCATTTCCTGAGTCCGAAAGTGAATCTTAAGATCTTTTTTTATTAAAATTATAATTTCTTTCATTGGAGACTAATTCATCTTTATAAAGCTGGTGGAAATAGTCATAAGAATCATTGTGTGTATCAAATAAATCTACAATTCTTCCATTGACAAGAACTAATATTTGATCACAGATTTTATAACCCAATTCCAAATCATGAAGCACCAGCAAAATTGTTTTATTTTTAGATTTCATACTTAATATACAATCCTCGATAATATGGCAAGCTTTTAAATCCAATCCAGCAAAAGGTTCATCTAAAAAAATAAAATCGGGATTATGCATAATTGCTTTGACAAAAGCCAGCCTCTGCATCATCCCGCGAGAGAAAGTTCTTATCATGCTTCTGGCCGAAGATAAAAGATCAACCTGTTCTAAAAGTTCTTCAATATCATTATTAGTAAGGTTTAATCTGTATAACGCACCGAAAAAATCTAAGTTTTCGATAGGTGTAAAATCCAAATAAAGCAAGGGGTCGTGGGAGACGAAACCTATTTTTTTACGAATTGAATTTTTATCCAGATTATCCTGTCCGTTATATAAAACTCGGCCCTCTGAAGGTTTTTGCAATGTTGAAACAATTTTTAATAGAGTAGTTTTACCAACTCCATTTGGTCCAATTATACCTGTAATCTGTCCAGGATTAGTTATAAAATTAATATCTTCAAGAACAGTATGATTATCATATTTTTTCATCAAGTTAACAGTTTGAAGCACTAGTGTTCTCTCCTTGCTTTCCGAACAGAGTTAGAAATTTGTTTTTTTGAATTAACTCTTCTCTTCCTTCTTCTTCTGGCTTTACGGTCAGCAATTTTTCTATTTATAATGTCAATTCTTTTTAAAACTGTTGTCCCTTCGTTTATAAAATCTTCTTTAAGTTCTTTATAGTCATCATCGGAAATTTTTCCTCCAGCATG
>CAYGBE010000023.1:0-3289 GCA_964348065.1 uncultured archaeon | reverse complement strand
AACGATTAAGATCTAAATATCGTAGGCGGGTTTGATTGTCAACGTCGATTTCTTGTGCAGGTGCTAAGATTTTAGCTAATTCGAATCGAGCTAGCGGCTTCCTAAGACGTGAGGCTTTCATTTGCCTCGACCAACCTTCTATCCGTGCTGGCCTCTTTTTGCCAGACACCTATCTTGAACTTGCCGGGTGAGCGATAACTAACTGAACTATGGATTTTTTGTCAGTCCGCATCCGGTCCATGTTTCTACCGCAAATCAATACTTTTCGCTTGTCCCCCCCTATGATCGAGTTCATCTTGAATCAAACAGTTCGGATCAGAAGAAAAAGCAGGGCAAAAGACCTCTCTCAATAGCCAGCTGGAACGTCAGGTCCATGCCCTACGCGCGTAAATCGGCAGGTTCGTGCCCGGCCATTGCAGATCTTTCTCCAAAAAAACGCGAGCAGGGGGGAAACTCCCTTTCCCCCAAAAAATGATCAAATCAGTCAAATGACCAAATCATCAATTGCCGCCGCGCACCGGCCACACATAGGCGCTACCGGACTTAAGGTCGTAGTACACGTCGCCACTGCTCACGTACACGCCCCAGGCGAAGTCGCTACGGGCCTCATAGGTAGTACTGGACCAATAGTAGCTGGACTGCACATTATTAAAAGCATCACCTTCTGACCATTGGCCAGTTCCTGCTGCATTGCTCAGTGCCGGACCATAATAATTTGTATCAAAAAGGGCCTCCCACTCCTCCTTTGTAGGGAGGCGCCAGTCACCTTCACTTGAACCATCTGTAAGACCACACTCGCCGGTATGAAGGGCTGCTGCTGTATCTATGGCAGCATCCCAGTCTTTGGTACCAAAACAAATCGCATTTTTGAGCCAGATCAGTCCGGTAGATGTATCCCGCACCGTGCCGTTCCCAGGATCGACGAACCTATTACCTCCAGCCCCATTTCCGTCTGAAAGTCCTAGCAAAAACAGCACCGTGGCCACAAAAGCCGTCATTACCACAAATACCAACAGTTTTCTCATTTTTCCTTACCTCCTTTGTTGAGGTTGGTGTGATGGTAAAAGATCAGATGCAATCAATGGCCTCCAAGGGGATACAGGTCCCTCGGAGGCCCTCATATCGACACCTTCTGATGGCTCCAGTTCATGAATTCCTCCAGAAGGTTGGGGTTACATTACCGGTCTATTCTCCACCGCGTTCCATAGATAATTGGAGATAGTAGCGTAACGGGGGTTTCCCGCGCAGGCGGCTCGAATCGAAGATCGCACTTATTCTATCGGCCCGGTGGGTCTGGGCAAAAAGGCCAGCCGATTCCAGTGTGAGTACTTTTTTCGGAATGCAGCGAGATCGTCCCACACTTTTTTGAAGTATTCATCGGCGGCCCGCTGCTCCTCGATGATCACCTTCCATTTAGACTCGAAGGCGGTTAGGCACTCGTCCGACCAATACATGTTATGAACACTGCGTTCCTTTGCATTGGCTTCGATCACCGGTGCCTGGGATCCCTCTCCTTCGGCCACGCTTTCCAGAACCGCGGCCTTTGCGGCGGTTTCGATCATTAACCGCTGCCCCGGTGTCAACTTGTTGTTCCACAGATCCTTGTTGAAAATGACCACCTCTGCGGTGGCCTGTTGGTGCCACCCGGGGTAGTAGTTGTATTTCGCAATCTTGTACAAACCCAGTTTTGTGTCGATGGCCGGCATGGAGAATTCAGTGGCGTCGATGACGCCCTTTTCCAGGGCTGAAAAGAGCTCGCCGGCCGGCAGCAGCGTCACACTGGCCCCCAGTGCTTCCATAACTTTCCCGCCGAGGCCGTAGAACCGCATCTTGAGTCCCTTCAGGTCGTCGAGGGTCTTGATTTCCTTCTTGAACCAGCCGGAGGTCTCGGGGGGAAGGAAGCAGATGGGCATGCCGATGGCGTTGAACCCGTAGTGCTCGTACATTCCGTCGTGCAGTTTCGACCCGTTGCCGTAGTACCACCAGGCCAGGAATTCCGGCACCTCTGGTCCGAAAGGCACGCTGGCGAAAATTACAGCGGCCGGCATTTTTCCAACCCAATGGCCCGTGGATGCGTATCCGGCCTGGATAATTCCCTTGGACACCGCATAGAGCACGTCTGCTGAGGTCGGAAGCAGTTTGCCGGGGTCGTACAGTTCGATGACGATTTCCCCGCCGCTCATCTGTTCTACCTTATCAGCAAAGCTTTTCAGAGCAGTGCCCACCACAGGGAGAGATATGGGAGTGACCGACTGGACTTTGATGAGGACCTTGCCGGCGGCGGGAGCAACCGGGATCATTGCCGTTATCCCGAAAATCAGGACAATCATCAGTTTGATCGTTATTTTCATCGCTGGACCTCCTTTTTTTGTCCCGTGGACTGTGTGATGTGTGCGATAAGAGCGAGTATCACGCCACTCCTAACTAGAAGGTGTTTGCAAGAAAGAGAGTCTAATTGCTCACTTTCAGGGCAAACGAGGCTGCTTGTGTCTATGCGTCAGATCGATTTGATGGGTTGCAGTCGGTGAGGTTGGCTCCCAACAGAACAAACGGGCTGTCAGGAGCGAGGTTGAGGCATCTTGAGGAACCTTCTCATGTGCTATTTTTTCCAAGAGGAACGGATTAATTCCTCACGGCTTGTGTGACCTAAAAGGCTGAGATGGGGTTTCTGCTTGGCTATTTAACAGCGAGTTAAGCTAGAGGAAAAAGAAGGAAAGGTGCTTTAATGAGATATCCTATACTTGGAGACAGGAGTAAATGGAAACATAATTCAAAATCTGGTTTCACATTCAACTCCCTCTCAGCAGCAAGCTTTGTCGAGCCAGGTATTTACGCTCCCAATAGAGAACATTTGTCCCCCTGGGAGCGATGTTGGCCCATTTTGGGAGGTTTCGCCATGAAGGAACCTCTGCCGCGACATAGAAGTCAATCGATGAAAGGAAATACTTTACCTTCCCTCTATTATCATACTTGAGCTAAGAAAACAAATATTGTTTTACATGATTATTTGCAATTTCTATTCATCCATTGCTATTTTATTTTTATGCTAAACCAATCAGCTACTTGTAATTCGTAAAAATTTTATAAAAGCACAAATCTAAAAATCTTCCTAAATCTTAGATTTCCTTGTAATCCCTCTCAATTTCTTAAGATTTCAGAAACTGGTTTGATTTAAAGGCGGGATTATTCGGCGATTTATGAGGGCGAGGCGTGAGTTGGTGGCCGTGAAGGTGGGATTACTTGAATCGGGAAGGAGGCCAGCGAAGTGGCCCTTTATTCAATGGCTATA
>CAYGBE010000022.1:0-5142 GCA_964348065.1 uncultured archaeon | reverse complement strand
GCATTATCCTATGCTTGGTCGACATGGTTGCGCAGGCATATACGATGTTAAGTCACATGAAGAACTGCAATCCTTTGCTTGTACGAAACCCCCTTTTCAATTGCAGTCAGTACGAAATCTACCCTCTTCTAGAATATGAAAAGGTTAGGAACTTTCGTCGAAAACCTTAGAACAATGCAAGCATCAAATTTTCTTTGACGCATTCCAAAGTCTATCCCCTACATAATGAATTGTTTTCACGATTTTTCCATGTTGGAGGTTTTTGGTAGCCTGTGAATTAAAAAGAGCCACACCAATTGCTAATGGTTTCCTATGTCGTTCATCCGTTATAAGAAGAAAATCATTTTTGTTGAAATCTCCCTCAATACGGATGACCCCAGGAGCCATGACATCTGCTCCGTTGCAAACATGTGGCACAGCTCCCATATCCACCACGATTTTCGGAAGAAAAGGAAATAACCGATCAAAGACTAGCATGGGGAAAAGTTCGTCGTTGGCCTTCGCTAGCAGGGGTTTCCTATCAATGATGAAGATTTTGGTGTTCTGCGCTTCTACTATTTCGATATTTGGTTTTGACCCTAGTAATTGTTCAACTTCTATTTTGAGTCTTTTGGAAAAGTCAAGAAGAAGTTGTTTCACGTCTTTTTCTTTCAGAAAATGTCGCTGAGAGACTTTTGGTACCATTAACAACATCTCTTATGCAATATCTTTAAATTATGCACGGTGGCACCTATAAAAAGGCAGATAGCTATTGAGTGGACGAGAGGACAACGCATGAGTGAAATGACAACTAAAATCTTGGAGGAAAGCCTTGGAAAAACGGTTCTTGTCCGACTTAAAGGAGGAAAGAGTTTACGAGGAAAGCTAAAGGGTTTTGATCAGCATCTCAACTTGGTGTTGGAAGAAACAGAGGACACCTCAGACGCAGAAAAAACAAGGAAATTGGGTTCTATCATTGTGCGAGGGGATAATGTCGTTATTATTTCCCCACCTCCTAGGTGAAAACTTGTGGGAAAAATCAGTAAAGGTACCTCTTCTTTTGGAAAACGTGCTGGAAAACCTCTTCATATCCGATGCAGAAGATGCGGTAGAAGAGCGTATAACGTAAAAAAGAAACGTTGTTCAGCTTGCGGCTACGGAGACTCAACAACCATTAGACGCTACTCGTGGCAAACAAAAACGCTTAACAGAGAAAGACTGAACTAGCTATAACTATGAAGTTTTGGCATTTGTAGAGTTGTATGACAAAACATATTTAAGACATTAGCTTTTGCATAAGAGCAACGCTTGAGGAAAAGCAGCGATGGTAAGAAAGGCAAGGATAAAGTTGACAAGTACAGATTACAAAAAACTTGAAGACGTATGTGAAGAACTGAAAACCATCGCTGACAGAACAGGCGTCAAGATAACTGGGCCAATTCCCCTACCAACCAGGCGACTTCGTGTGCCAGTTCGCAAGACTCCTTGTGGTGAAGGAACTGCTACTTGGGACAAATGGGAAATGCGTATCCACAAGCGTCTAATTGACATCGACGCTGAAGAACGTGTCATGAGGCGAATAATGAGGATTCGTGTTCCAGAAGAAGTTTTTGTAAGTATTGAACTAATGTAGTGGTTAATTTTTGAAATAGAGCTTAAATTAGGCTTCTTTTGCTAGGTGTTGGTTTGTATATAGTGATGTGTACACCGTGTATAATCTGGATTCTTAGGTGCTAGTAGCTTGTATTCATTAGATAGTTAATCATAGGTTCCTAAGTAACACCAATGTATTTTGTTAGTTTCTTTGATATAATGTTGGACATAGTAGTATTCATAGGTTTCACCTCTAGTTTTAGTCTTCTTTGTTGTTAAGCTACCGATTCTACTATGCGCGCGCTTTCTTAACCATACTACATACGTGTTCTCTGCCAAGATGTACTAAGAGAGTAGGGAGTTAAACAGATTGACCAAGCTTGTGTAATTCTTTACTTATATCTTGGAAAGTGCTATAGACATCGGCCACATGTATATGCTTCATTCGCTCTTGGACCAAACCGGCAGCTATCAGCATAGCACCTAAGCTTTTCTTAATGCCAACGGTTGGAATTGGAAAAGCTATCAAGGATACCCCAATCTTGACAAGTCGAGAGCCCTTCTGGCCTCCCACACCAGGTTTTCCCCATAAGGTCCTGAGAGACTTGACATCTTTCGTAACTCCACTCAATAGCTTGACTGTTTCATTGTAACTTAACCCGAGTTCACGCAATGCTATAACTATTGTCTCAAATTCTTCTGGTCTCAAAAACCTTCCTCTATCCAATAATCTTCTTGACAATCTTTCATTCCGTAATAGGAACATCGATAATTAAAAGCTTGTAAGCTCAATTCTATGCCTCTGAAGACGCAGTATTATTGAGAACCAATAGAATTTGTGCGCGGCTCAGCCACAACGAGTGCTCGCATATGCTTGACCTCTAACTAACATAGGCCCAGCGAGGTTACTTATGGCCAACGGCTATCATCATGTTCCATTTCCTCGCTTTTTCATTAGAAACAACGCCAATCAAATGTGAATATCAAGCAAAAAGTGAACACGGGATACTTGCTTTCTGTCTAACTCTTTCGATAAATCTAGACTTCGAAGAAGAACGGAGTATGTAGCTTTCCTTCATCACCTTGAAATATGTGCTTAGATTAGCTTTTTGATAGGGAGTTACATGCCTAGGCTTGCTTCCTTACTAAAGCTTAAGAGGAATCCGTCACTGACAGAAGAAGATCTGCGGACCAAATGCACAAAATGCGGAAAGAGATCAACAACAGGACAAGATGGTCTGTGTGACCAGTGCAGATTTGATGAAGTCTTAAACGAACTGACTGACGAAAGATAGAAATCAACAATAAAACTCGGTATTATCGCCAAAGTCTGTCAGACGACTTCAATTACTTTGAAAACTTCCAAGAGGGTTCTTGGAATAACTGGATTTTAGGTTTCGTAACATCAAAAGTCTCCTCCCAACTGTGGATTGTACGAGAAGTGATTATAGCAGCTACAACCACGCTGGTAATCACTATTGCAGCGAGAAGTGCAACTACACTTCTCTTCATGATTGAGGCTCCAATAATATATGCGCAATAGACAGTTCATCATTTGTGAAAGATTCTTTCATTGGGAAAGCGCAATTTGCTTTATTCCAATACGAAGGTAAAGATCGTTAACAGTATAGATGTGATAAATACTGTGGCCCAGATCAGTTTATTCCATTGAAACACTTTTAATCCGTCCATGATTGCGAATGGAATGAGATTGAAGAGGGCTATCCAAGCGTTAAAGGCGGCACTCCACCATGCAACCGTAGAAAATGGGTTCATTGGATACAATACAAACACTAGAGATACAAGCGAAAGTAGCAGATTTATCAAAGGCCCCGCGAGAGCTGTTTTTCCAGCGGTCTTTTTGCTCATGGGCCCCGCGATGAGTACTGCTCCTGGCGAAATGAGTTTGATCGGCGAGAATATGGAGAGTAGCGTGATGAAAGCGCCGAACATGGTTAGGCGGAATTCCGCCCAGAGGCCGTAGTGTTGCGCTATCAGTTTGTGCGCGAGTTCGTGGAGGAGATAGCCTGATGTGAAAACTGCAGCCAGGCTAATCAGAATTTCTGGGTTTCCTAGTCCACTCATGCTCCAAAGAGGCCACGACAGCCCTACTCCCATGACTAGGAGTGTGCTGAGCGTTAGATGTTTGAGTTCTGTGGGGCTGAACCAGAAGATTTTGGTTTTGGGTTGTGGTGTGTAGGTGACTGTGTACTCGTAAGGTGTTGTTTGTGGCTTACTTTCTATGGTGAAGGTTGGTGTTTCTCTTCTTGGGGTTATTACTTTCCAATATTCTGGACAGTTGTGGTTTTCTGGCAATCTATGTTGAGTGCAGTAGTATTGGTCACAGAAGGGACATCTAAACGGCAACGTGACATCTTTGTTGCATTCTTGGCATTTCGTCGTTTGGTTCAACTTCCTTTTGTTGTTTGGTCAAAGTGTTGTTCGTTTTATGGTTTATTATTGTTTAGTTTCTGGCGCGTACACGCTGCATTGAGACTCCACAGTAGATTGGAGAGGAAACTTGAATGTAGATGTATGTATATTTGTTGGCTGTTTTTCCGTCTCTCTTTCTTCCGCAGGCTCTCTCCTAAAAAAATTAGTGAAGTCTTGTTTGCGTCAAAAGCCTAATCTTTAATAACAGTACGATTTCTTTGATTTGTAGGTTGCCGGGATGGCAGAGAGGACTATTGCGCAGGCCTTGAGACGTAGACTGGAAAGCCTGTGGACCTGTTGGTCCGCATGGGTTCAAATCCCATTCCCGGCGCCAAAAAAAAGTCCATTTTGAGCTTATTTGAGATAAAGGGATTTAATTTGAGAGTTTGTGGGTGGGGCTGAAATTTGAACACCAGATTACCAGTAAAAATGGTTGTCTTACGTGCACGTGGATTCATGGGATAAAAGACTTTCCAGTGCTCTTAAGAAAATAAATATTATTACCTTTCACGCGACATATTGTTGATAGTGAGTTTATGAGTTTAGATCAGAAACCTGTAGCGGCTTTCGTTCTTTCTTTGCTTTCTGGCATATTCATAATCCTAGGTGGTTCCGTTTGGTGTCTTTGGTTGGGTACACATTGGGACATGGGTTGGATGGACTGGATGATGCATGAATGGGATGAACATATGCACGAATGGAACATGGAGGGCATCGCCTACGCGATGGGTATAGTAGGCATAGTTTTCGGTATAATAATAATTATCGCGGCGGTCATGGTTTACATAAATCCGACGCAACACGTGTTATGGGGCACGTTAATCATAGTTTTTTCAGTGATAAGCGTACTGGGCTGCATGGGCGGTTTAGGAATAGGATTAATCCTAGGAATCGTAGGCGGAGTGCTCGCTATCCTTTGGAAGCCCTAAAAAAGAAAGCAGATGCAAAGAAGCCAAAAAACTTTGCTCGTTGGAACATATGATTAGACGAAGGCATATTATGGTGCGTGAAATATGTAGGAACGAAGAAAGGTTCTACGTCTGTGAGGCCTGTGGCTTCGCGTATAAGAAGAAATCTTGGGCGGAGAAATGTCAAAATTATTGCACAATACATAACGCTTGTTCCTTGGAGATTACA
>CAYGBE010000021.1:0-51824 GCA_964348065.1 uncultured archaeon | reverse complement strand
AAGAGTTAGGAAGGCCACTTACTGCAATGCCTATAGCATTGAAACCATTAGTTGAAAGAGGATTTGTAGAAAAGCTTCCAGATAGAAAATATAGAATAGCCTATCATAGATTAAATGAAATTATAGATATGATATCCGAAAAGAGAACTGTATATAGAACTAAAAAGAAAAGAAAAAAATGATTTTATGGATTTAGAAGAAGAATTTTCAATATTATTTAAGATAATAAAAGAACTGAGAAAAGTAATAGTTGGTTCCAAAAAACATAAATATAACAAGTTTTATCTCGACAAGGAAAAAGAAAAGATTCTAGAATTAAATAGTTTTTATAAAAAATTGAAAGCGAGATTACAAAAAATTGATAAAAAATCATTAAAAGAAAAATTCAAAAAAATAGATAAGGATGTTAATGATTTAATAAATTTAAAGGATCGTGATAAAAAACTTGAGATTATAAATGAACTAGAATTTTTTTGGCCTGAAATTGAAGTAGAATTTGAAGATTTGAAAGTTACAATAAGAATTTTTGATATCCCGAAGGAAATTCCAATGACTGATTCTAGATTAGATTTAGAAGAAGCAATAAAAGACTTTGATAATGGTTGTTTTCTTTCTGCTATTGTATTATGTAGAAGGTCTTTTGAAGGAGCTTTAGTTGAAATTTATAAAATAAAAACTGGAAAAGAGCCTATTGAAGATTTTAAATGTGAAAAATGTGGTTACATAATCAAAAAAGATTCCTACATGGGTATAGCAAAATTACATAAATGGGCAATAAAAAATAAAATTATTAATGAAAAATTCAAGTCTATAGGATTTTTATTGACTGATATTGGTTCTGGTGGGGCACATCCATTAAAAGACTTTTCAAGAGATCCTGAAATTGCAAGAGTAAGCATAACCACAACAATAGCACTTCTTAAAGAAATCTATAAAAAATAATTAATTTTGTGAGAGTAAAGAAAGTTCTCCAATCTTCATTTTCCTAAGTAATTTTCCACGAACTCTCACATTTGAAGTGTGACTTAAACCCCATTTTGATGTCTAAAATATATTTTATAGTATATATATTACAATTAAACTAATAGAAAATACATATCATAATCTATTTACTATCCTATATCTATAACATAATATATTTGATAAAACTATAATTAAAAAGTATATACAATAATAAATAAATCACAACAAATATCTCACACTACCTTTACCCTACCTAAATTGGCTTTATTTGGGTATGAAATTCATCTAAAATCCTTTTCATATACCCGTAAAACGCATCTGGATTGAAAAAGTAAACAGTTTTGTATTTTTTCTTGGCTTTGTCAGTAAAAACTCGCTTATCCTGGATCAATTGGATCTTTTTCAAGGGATTTATCACAAAATAAAAGGTTCTTTTTGGTTTTTTGTACTTGGTGAATTGAATTTCCAAGGCTCTGGCAAGGGCCTGGTACTCCATTGATCCCTCTTTTTTCAATATTAATATAGCCTTTCTAGCCATCTCGCGAATGTGAGCATTTCTTGCAGATTTGCCATACAACCAAGTCAATAACTCGTTCATAAAAACCACAAAACACCTAGATTAATAACAACTGTCCTCAATTAAAAATATTTGTATTTTCCAGTCCACAGATATGTCCACCAGTGGTATATCTGACCAAATGACCATGATCATGCACCAAACTAAAAGTAAAAGTGTTAGAAATCAATATTAACTGTCCAAACTGTTTTTTAGACTAAAAAGTCATGCAATTGGGTATACCAAAATAATTATTTTTTAGGTTTAGAAACAGTTGCCTTAACCTTTTTGTGCATTTTATGAAACTTTCTTCTAATTCCTTCAAAATCATGCGCTACGTCCAATCCTTCTTCAGTAAGTCTCACAATTTTTATTCTTCCTTTTTTCTCAAACACGACCAAGCCTAATTTTCTGAATATTTCTAGAACTTTTACAGTATGAGAATATGTGCAATCCACAACCTTTGAAACTTGAGTTGCATATTTTATATCTTCATTCTTTAAACTAGTGAGCATTTTAACAGGTTTTGGCCTTAGAAACAAATTTTCAAACAGATTTTTTTGAACTTTATTAAATCTCACAAACACTCACCAATTAATTTTTTGTTTAAATACATATTTAAACCTAATGTATGTTTTATCTTATATGTTTTTTGTTACTATTTTTTTGAAATATATTTAATTAACTATTTTGTACCCCATATATAAAATAATATATATCCCATTTAATATATTTTATTAAATATATTTTATATTCAAATGACATTTTTTTAGTTTTTTAGTCTCACAAAAACAAAGTGAGAGTTATCTTACCCGCATGGTAAAATAAAAAATTAACATAAAAATGGCAAAAACTATGATCAATATCACAAACATTGGGTTTACAAACAAAAATGTGAAAAGATCTTGAAGTGGCAATTGTGGGATTTCCACATTATACCTACCAAATATATAAGAAACGAGCAATATTTCTGGAAGCATTATAAAAATCAACAAAATTATCAAAACGCTCTTTACTTTCATACTATTTATATAATTGTCCCTAGATAAATAAAATATGGATTTACCTTTAGCTCCTATTGAGAAGATATTAAAAAGGTCAAATATGAGAATTAGTGATGGAGCTGTAAAGGAATTTGCCTCTCTTTTAGAGGAAATAACATCTGACATAGCAGCTGAAGCAACTGCAATAGCGAAAAGTGAGGGTAGAAAGACTGTTCTTATTAAAGACATTCTAAAAGCCAAAAGAAAACTGGAATGATTTATAACTCTTTGAGATGGTAAAAAAAGAATATAAGTTTTAAGATGCAATTGATTTTATGGATTTTGAAGATTTAATTAAAGAAATAAGAAAAAAGACCAAATTAACTGATGATGAAATAAATAAGAAAATTCTTGAAAAACAACAAGAGCTCTCTAATTTGGTATCTAAAGAGGGTGCTGCTTATATAATTGCTAAAGAATTGGGATTGGATATATTACCAAAAACTAAAAGAAGACTAGAAATAAAGAATGTTGTACCTAAATTAAGGAATTTGAATCTAAGTGCTAGAGTTGTTAAGGTTTTTGAACCAAAAGAATTCAAAAGAAAAGATAAAATTGGTAAGGTAGCAAACATAATTCTTGGTGATTCTTCAGGAACAATTAGATTATCTTTATGGGACCAACAAACAGAAATTGTAGAAAAAATAAAACCAGGAATGGCTGTAGAATTGTTTGGAGCCTATACAAGAGGAGACAGAATAGGTGGTGTTGAAGTAAGATTAGGAACCAGGGGCGGTGTAAAGGTTTTAGAAGAATCTGATATTCCACCCTTAGAAGAAATATCAAAAAAGGCTACAATGGACAAAAATATTGCTAATTTAAAAGAAGGTAGCAGTGGTGAAATAAAAGCTGCTCTAGTTCAGTTATTTGAAACTAATGTTTTTTATGAAATATGTCCTGAATGTGGAACAAGAGTAAAAAAGGAGAATGAAAAGTTTGTTTGCGAAGAACATGGAGAAGTTGGACCCAAATATATGATCATATTGTCTGGGGTTATTGATGATGGAACAGGAAATATCAGGGCGGTGTTCTTTAGAGAAAATGCCCTTAAGTTAATAGGTATGGATATTGACGATGCCTTGAAAATAAGAGACTCTTTTTTTGAAAATATAAATGTTCTTGGCAAAGAATTTGTAATGTTTGGAAGAGTAAGAAGAAATAAATTGTTTAATAGACTAGAATTTGTTATAAACAATATCAGGGAAACTGATGTTGAAGGTGAGATAAATAAACTTATAAATAATTTAAGACCGAATGTTTTAACGTGATGTTTCTATGGCTAAAAAAATTGAAGATATATCGGACATACCTGGTGTAGGCGAGAAAATAGGCGATAAGCTTAAGAAAGCTGGATATATTGATTTGATGAGTTTAGCAGCTGCTGGAACATTAGAAGTTTCTGAAGCTGCCTCAATAGGGGAGGCAACAGCTGATAAGATAATCAAAAGTGCTAGAAAGGCCTTAAATATTGGATTTGAAAAAGCAACAGACGTTTATGAAAGAAGACAACAAATAGGAAAAATAAAAACAGGTAGTGAAAATCTTGACAATTTATTAGGAGGCGGTATGGAAACACAAGCTGTTACAGAATTGCATGGGGCTTTTGGATCGGGCAAAACACAAATTGGCTTTCAATTAGCAGTTAATGTTCAATTACCTGTTGAAGAAGGTGGATTAAATGGTTCTTGTATATTTCTTGATGTAGAGGGTACGTTTAGACCAAGTAGAATAAAACAAATAGCTGAATCACAAGGACTTGACCCCAAAAAGGTATTAGAAAACATTTATGTTGCAAGATGTTATAATTCTGATCATCAAATGGTTCTTGCTAAAAAAGTTGGAGAAATGATAAAAGAAAAGAATGTAAAACTTGTTATTGTTGATAGTGTAACTTCTGCTTTTAGAGCAGATTTTATAGGAAGGGGAACATTGGCAAGAAGACAACAAAAACTAAATAGACATTTACACACCTTGCAAAGACTGGCAGATGTGCATAATATTGCTGTTTATATAACAAACCAAGTAATGTCAAGACCTGATATTTTGTTTGGTGATCCTACTGCTCCAATTGGTGGGCATATACTAGGACACTTCAGCACTCATAGAGTATATGTGAGAAAATCAAAAGCAAATAGAAGAATTGCAAGAGTTATTGATTCGCCTAATTTGCCAGAAGCTGAAACTGTTTTCTTAATTATGCCAGAAGGAATTAAAGATCCTGAAGAATAGTTAATCGTGCTGTTGTTCTGAAATAGGAATTAAAATGTCATTAAACAGTCTTTGATAAAGTTCTTTGTTTTTTGAATCGGTTTTTATAAGATTATCTCTATCTTTTTTGATTAAATCTGTTGGACGTATACTTACATATTTAAACAATTCGTTAATCTTAAGGAGTCTTATATCTATTCTCCCATCGTGTTTGATACATGGAAGATCTTCATCGCCACATCGAGAAAAACATGCATAATTCTTATATTTAAGTTCCTTTTTATATGCTCCAAAAAACTGGGATTCTTTTGTATTTGGGACCGATTCACCGGGAAGCCAATCATCCTGTGTTATTGGTTCACAACCTCCGCAACGCACACCAAATACATTAGGGCTTATAACTTCAAAGGCCTTTAAAAATTTTTCATGATATGGATAATCGGTTCTTCTCATACTTTCTATAGAAGGATTAGTCAATAAACCATTATGATAAATAGCAGCTATTTCTCTGCTTGTTTCTCTTTCAAACATTTTATCGCTTTAAAACAGTTAAACAATAGCATTTTCTGATATGATTATAAAGTCTCCAACGGATTTTACTGCAGAAAATGGAATTAAAAGTCTTCCTTTCTCATCTTCTGAAAGCTTTAATTCGGCAGATTGTCTTGTTGGTTCAGTAAGAACAATATTCATTAATTCTCCGGATTCTGTTATAAAATTAACATCACCAACAACGCCAAATTTTCTTCCACTTTCTTCAGAAACAATGGTTTTACCAATTAAATCTTTAGCTTTTACCATAAAAACACCTTAGTATAATTTTAACTTTAGATATTTAAGTTTATTTTGGTTAAATAAATATGTGATTGCATGGAGGCATTTGATGTTGTTAGAGCTATAAGCACAGACGTCCAAACTTTAAGGTATTTAGATTCAGTCGGAAAAGAAGAAGAAGACAGACTTATTGAAAAAACAGGAAATAGTCCAAAAGGAATATCCAGATTAGTAGAAAGTAATCTTATTGAAAGAAGTGTGATTGGAGGAGAAAATATTTATTCATTAAATGGAAGAGGTAAAGATATTGCTAGAATGCGTTACAGATCTACTACTATTGTTAGTTTTTTAATAAAAAAATTACCTAGATTTTAATTATTTTTTTAACAATTTTAGATAATTTAGCATGAGTTTGTTTTATGCTTAATTCAGAATTATTTATTTTATAATCTGCTTTATTTATTAAGCCCCAAACTCCATGCCCTTTTTCCAGTCTGTCTCTAAATCTAAGGTATTTTACAGTTTCTTGTTTTCCAAATCTTCCTCTCTTTAATCCTCTTTTAACTCTCACATTAAAAGAAGAGACAACAGCTATTACAACTGGTCTTGTTCTAGCAATTTTTTTTAAATGTTTTAAATTTTTTGTAGATCTAAATCCTTCAATAACAATTAAATTCTTCTTAGATTTTTTGACTTTGTCCCAAACTCTTTTTACCAACAACTTTTCTCTACCACCCATATGAAACCAATGAGCAATAAAAGCATCTGTTTTAGGCGTATATTTTAAGCCTCTTTTTTTAACTTCATCTCTTATAATGTCTCCAGTATGAAAAATATCTGCATTAAATTCTTTTTCTATGAATTCTGCTGCTGTAGATTTTCCAGAACCGGGCAAACCTACTATCAAAATCAATTTTTTTGGCATAGAAATAATTGTCAGAACTTGTTTTTATTCTTAAAACAAAAATTGTGCTCTAACAACATTCAAGTATACTATTAACCAAAATTCCAGCAATAAAAGCCACATGGAAAATTCAGCAGGAACTATAAGAACTAATAGAACAAAGATTAAAAACTGGATAAATCTAACTTTCTGCAAAGGGTTTATTATTTTAGGTTTTTTCACTTGCACCACTCATGTAGATTATTTTGTTTACCAAGAAGATGGATTTGGCATCTTACCATCTTTTCCATATTTCCATCTACCAAATGCTTCATTTTCTTCTTTTCTTACTACACTTTCTGGTCTACCATGAATAGTATCTTTTCTTGTATATGTCATGTAATCACTATATAGTAATTATAAACATCTGGTATTTAAAGATATCTTTTTATTCACTTCTTACAGGTAGTAATAAAAACGATAGATTTATATACTACCACTGATAAGTAAATATTAGATAAATATGAAAAAATATCTTGAAACCCCGGAAGAGGTTTCACGAGTATTGGAAAAGGGAGTAAAATATTTTAGTCAGAAAGGGGACAGAGTATTAATAGGAACAGAGAATGGAATATACTCAGCTAATCAGAAAACTGTTTTGGGATTAAGACCTCGTTATGGAGAAAGAACTATAGGTTCCTTAACAGGAGCAGATATTGGATTAGATTTGAAGAGACCTGAAAGACCAGAAAGACTTGGAAAATCAGCATCTTCATTTTACAAAGGCCTTTCAAATTAGCTTTCAACAAACAATGTCTTTACTTTAGGTGTCAGTGCGTACATGAAGGCTTTTCCTCTAGACTCTCTTTGCACATATCCATCTAACATTAATCTCTTAAGAATATTATTAACAGATCTTATAGCATGTCCTTTGGATTTATAGGTTTTTAGTTCTAAATCTTCAACAATTGCTCTTGGAGTAAGCCAGTCCTTTTTAGATAACAGTTCTAATATGATTTTTTGTTTAAATGGCAGGTTTCTAAATTGTTCTTCTGATGGTGGTTTTGGCATAAAAGTAACTACAGGCTCTTCAAGTCTCACTTTTGGAAGTTTGATTTCCTTATGCTCATCTATAAGTTTCTCGTCTATAACATCTAAATTTCTTTCTAAAGCAGAATTAACTAATCTAGCACAAAACTTTAGAACCTCTCTAGGAAATCCTCCTGTTCTTTCATATATTTTTTCTATAGATTCTTGTGTAAATGGTTTTATTCCCTTTCCCCCAACATCTTCTATTCTCTTGTTTATTAATTCTTTAGTCTCATCTTTATCTAAAGAAATTAAATTTATTCTTGTAGTTATTCTTTGATCCAAGGTCTCCAAGTCTTTTTTTATATTGTTCTCCAAAACAGGCATACCAGCCATAATTAGACTTACATTATCAATCTGATCTGTTAAAACTCTTAACCATTCTAAAACATCTTTATTAGTCTCATGAGCTTCATCAACAAGAAAGACTAAATGTTCTCCTTTGAGTTTTTTATTAATATATTCATGTAAATTATATAAAGATGGTTTTTTCCTTAAAATTCTTTCCCAAATATTAAAACCAAATATATCTGTAAATACTCTCACAAATTCTCCTGGATCTTCTGGTGGTTTACTCACATATAATTTAGAAGTATCATAATTTGATTCTAACCATTTAAGAAAAGTGCTTTTTCCAGCTCCTGTTCTACCTGTTATTAATGCGATTCTATGTTTATTTTTAATATGATTTGAAACAGCGTCTACTTGCTCATTATAACCAACAAACAGTTTTGGATCAATTTTAAGAACAAATGGGTTTTCTTTCCATCCCCACTTTGTAAAATCACTAACCATATTATTCATAAATATTCACGTGAAGGAAATATTTAAGCTTTTCTATTCACGTGAAGGAGTACGTGAAGGTTTTGTGAAGGTAATGTGAAGATTTCTTAGTAATTTTTAATTTTTATGAATGTTGTGTGAAGATTAATATGAAATAAACGTGAAGTTTATATTGAAAACAATTTGTGAGATGTATTGCGTGAACATTTCGTGAAGTTCACATTATATTCACGTGAATTCACGTAATCTTCATGTGAAGTTCACATCTTCACGTGTGAAGTTAACGTGAAATAAAATTTAAGTTATATATATTATAAAGTATTCACGTGAATATGTCTAGTGGTGTGTGTATAAAGTGTGAGATAAGTGTGATTGGAATGTAGTGAACGCGTGAAGATTTTATGAAGATCCGCGTGAAGAAAAAATCGACAAAATATTAAATTTTTTAACAAATTAATCGACGTAGAACGAAAAAAACATGCTAAACTAAAACTTTTTATATCTATCTGAACCATATATATACAGGTGTCGCATTTGCAAAAGAGAATAAAAATAAAATTATTAAAAATCTTTAAGGCTTTAAAGACAAATGGGCCTCTACATATAAGAGGGCTTGCTAGAATTACAGAGATACATCCAGCAACTGTTTCAAGCATTATTAGCAGACTCAATTATTTCTTTAATATAGAAAATATAGAGGTTGTACCTGGTTTTAGGGCTAAAATCATAAGTCTTAAAAATCCTGACATAAAGATTAAAGATGTAGAAAGGTATTTAGAGGTTAAAAAACAAATAAGAGGTGTTTAATATGGAGAAAGAAAGAGAATTAATAATAGGTCCCAGTGATTGTAAAGTTAGTCAACATTCTATAAATAGTTTTTTAGAAGAACTTTCTATAATAGGTGAAGTAAGAGACCCTCATGGGGCTCCTCTTTATTCGCATAATTTCAATGGTTATATTGCAATAACACCTACAGTGCCTCTTGAAGAGGCAAAGGAACATGTAAAAAGAGTATTTGAAAATATAATGTTCCAAGCTCATTGAAAGTAGAATACTTCTCTGAGGATTAAATCTTTCGAATTTCTTTGGCTATTATCTCTAATTCTCCTTTGTATTCATCTACTCTGCCTAATACTGAAATCTGATCTCCGTTTTCTAATTCATAAGCAGTATCAATATTTGAATTCTTAAAAGCCACTACAGTAAGTTCTCCTGTATTATCTGCAACTTTTAGAAAAACATGATCATTTTTACTTACATAAACAGAGTTCACCATGCCTGTTATTCGTTCTATTTGACCTATTTTTAGATCTTCTATCTTTACTATGGTTTCTTTATTAATTTGAATGATAAAAAATAGAGCTATAGTTCCAAGAATTGCTATTGTTATTGATATTTTTAGTATATCCATGACTTTTGTTCGAGTTCTTTTATGTTAAATTTGATTAACTACTGTAAGTGGTGATAGATTTAAATACTACTTATAGGTAATAATATTATGAGTTCAGTAAATATAAGGAATAAAATTTTAAGAGAAAATTATCTTAATTCATTAGATGTTGTTACAGAAATATGGAGTGCTATGAAAAAAAGACAATTCCAACGTGGAGACGGCAATAGTGTTAAATATGTTGGTAATGATGGCAGAGAAAAAGTCATGAGTTTGGAGAAAGTCAAAGAACATATGGAGAATGTTGATAATATCGGTGCTCTTTGTTTTGGTGATTATGCAAAGGCCCTTAATTTTCTTAAACAAGTTGCAAATGGCTAAAGTTTAACATTAAACACTTCTTCGTAAACTGGGCCTTTAGGAGATAATTTAGATTTATACAATATTATTGAACTAACAGTCATTTTTCCAATTTCTACATCCTTTAATTCTTCTACCTTAGATATTAATTCCTCCTTGTTTCTTGCTGTTCTGACCCTTCCTATTGTCAAATGTGGTATAAATCGTCCTTCTTTCAAAAAACCCAATGGTTCTATAGAATCTTGTACAGATTCACCCAATGTTGTTATAATATTATAACCTTCTTTTACTCCTAACCATATAACTCTTATATAATTCTTGCTTGGAAAGGTTCCGATCCCTTTAATTTCTATTTCAAATGGCTCAAACTTCTCAGAAATTTCTTTTAGAATCTGTTTTAGTTTATCTATTTGCTGATCTCCTATTTCTCTAAGGAATTTTAAGTTAAAATGCAGGTTTTCTGATTCAACAAATTTGATATCAAACTTGGAAAATCTCTTTTGAACGCCTAAAATCTTTGATTTTAACTCTTCTGGTATTGAAATTCCTAAAAATGCTCTCATAAACCTATTTTATGCTGTTAAGATTTAAACATATATTTCAAAACATCTAAAGCTTTATAAATTACTAATGTTAATAAAATATCCCAGAGAAAAAATTGTGTTTTTCTTCTCGGGAATATACAACATGTTGTGGTTTTTCCATGCTTTGTCCTCATTGTAATTCATCTAGAACTAAGGTAATAGATAAAAGAAATACCGAGGAAAATAAAATAATTCGGAGAAGAAGAGAATGTAAAAAATGTAAAAACCGCTTTACAACATATGAAAGAGCTCATTTAGATTTAATTGTTTTAAAAAAAGGTGGAAAAAGGGAAAGGTTCGATAGAGAAAAGTTAAAAATAGGAATAAAAAAAGCATGTGAAAAAAGACCTGTTAGTATTAGAAAAATTGAAAGAATTGTAAATGAGGTTGAAGCAGAGCTTAGAAAACTGCATAAAACTGAAATAAAAAGCAGAATAATCGGAGATCTTGTAATGAAAAGGCTTAAGAAGGTAGATAAAGTGGCTTTTGTAAGATTTGCCTCTTATTACAAACGGTTTAACGATATACAAACTTTTAAAAAAGCATTAAGGTGATGAAATTGGTTGAAAAAATTAGAAAAAGGGATGGGAGAATTGTTCCTTTTGAACAAGAAAAAATAACAATTGCTATTTGGAAAGCAGCACAAGCTGTTGGTGGTACAGATAAAGAACGCGCAAAGGAATTGTCAGACCAAGTAGTAAAAATTATTAATGAAAAATATGATGGAAAAACAGCAACAGTTGAAAACATACAAGATATTGTAGAGAAAGTGTTAGTAGAAAATGGCCACTACAAAACTGCTAAAGCTTACATATTATATAGGGAAGAACACAAAAAACTTAGAGATGTAAAAGCTCTACTTCTAAATGTTGGAGATGTTATAGAAAATTACATAACACGGAATGAATGGAGAATAAGAGAAAATGCTAATGTCGATTTTTCTTATTCTGGTCTTTTGTGGCATGGTGTTGGAACTATAATGGCATACTATGCTTTAAATCAGGTTTATCCTAGAGAAATAGCAAGAGCACACACAGAAGGTGATTTTCACTTACATAATTTAAGTATGAGCTTATGTGGATATTGTGCTGGTTGGAGCCTCAAACAACTAATTCTTGAAGGTTTTAATGGTGTAGTTGGAAGGGTTGAATCTAAACCTGCAAAACATTTAAGAGCTCTAACAGGCCAAATGATTAATTTTATTGGAACTTTACAAAACGAGTGGGCTGGAGCTCAAGCTTTTAGTTCTTTTGATACATACTTAGCACCCTTTATCAGAACTGATAAGCTAAATTATAAACAAATTAAACAAAATATGCAAGAATATTTATTTGGAATGAATATCACATCTCGTTGGGGAGGTCAGACACCGTTTTCTAACATAACATTGGATTGGACAGTTCCTGAAGATATGAAAAATGAACCTGTAATAGTAGGCGGGAAGCTTCTTGACACTACTTATGCTGATTATCAAGAAGAAATGGACTTGATTAATAGGGCTTTTATTGAAGTTATGACTGGAGGTGATATGAAGGGTAGAGTATTCACTTGGCCAATACCCACATATAACATTACCAAAGACTTGGATTGGGATAATGAAAATCTTGATTTATTGTTTGGAATGACATCAAAATATGGTTTACCATATTTTCAGAATTTTATAAAAAGTGATTTAAAACCAACTGATGTCAGAGCAATGTGTTGTAGATTGCAATTAGATCTAAAGGAATTAAGACATAAAACTGGTGGATTGTTTGGTTTTGGTGAATCTACAGGTAGCATAGGTGTTGTTACATTAAACATGCCTAGAATTGGTTACTTCTCCAAGAATAAAGATGATTTTTTGGAAAGAGTTGAAAGATTAATGTATCTTGCAAAAGTATCTCTTGAACTTAAAAGAAAATTGATTAGCAGATTAATGAATATTGGAATGTTGCCTTTCTCAAAAAGATATCTTAGTAACTTTGATCATCATTTTTCAACAATAGGTTTGGTTGGGATGAATGAGGCTTGTTTAAACTTCTTAGGTGAGGGGATCGCAACGCCTGAAGGAAAAAGATTTTCACTAAAAGTGCTTGAATTCATGAGAAATAAACTAACAGAATTTCAAGAAGAAACTGGACATATTTTTAATTTAGAGGCAACACCAGCAGAAGGAACGTCTTACAGATTAGCAAAAATAGACAAAGTAAAATATCCTAAAATAATAACATCTGGAAATAGTGTTCCATTCTATACAAACTCATCTCACCTTCCAGTAAACTACACTGATGATGTTTTTTGGGCATTAAAACACCAAGAAGAATTGCAAAGGAAATACACTGGAGGAACTGTATTTCATACCTTCTTGGGCGAATCTCCAGATGGCGGGGATTCTGTAAAAATGCTTGTTAAAAAAATTGCAAATAATTTTGCCTTGCCTTACTTTACAATAACGCCCACTTTTTCGGTTTGTCAATCACATGGATACATAAAAGGTGAACATTTTAAATGCCCAAGTTGTGGGAAAAATACAGAAGTTTTCTCAAGGGTTGTTGGTTATATAAGACCTGTTCAACATTGGAACATGGGAAAACAAGCAGAATTCAAACATAGATTAGAATATAAAGTTGCCAGATGATTCTAGATATGTATGATAATAAAAGGGTTGCAAAAAACAACTGTTATTGATTATCCGGGAAAACTAGCATGCACAATATTTACTTTTGGTTGTAATTTTCGTTGTAGTTATTGTCATAACCCTGAACTTGTTATTGACAATGGAAGACCTGAAATTAAAGAAGAGGAAATTTTAGAATTTCTAAAAAACAGAAAAGGTTTCTTAGATGGAGTTTGTATAACTGGTGGCGAACCTACTATAAATAATGATCTTCCTGAATTCATTTCAAAGATCAAAAAATTGGGTTTTTTTGTTAAACTGGACACCAATGGCTCTAATCCAGAAATGTTAAAAGATTTAATAGAGAAAAAATTGGTTGATTATGTTGCAATGGATATTAAAGCGCCTTTAGAACTCTATGAAGATGTTACAAAAGTTAAAATTAATAGAGAAGAGATTCAAAAGAGCATTGATTTAATTAAAAAAATGGAGAACTATGAATTCAGAATTACGGTTGTACCTGGTTTGTTTAATGAAAAACACGCAAAATTAATTGGTGAATGGCTTAAGGGTTCAAAAAGATTTTATATACAACAATTCAGAGGAATTAAAAATTTAGATAAGGAGTTTGTTGGTAAAAAACCTTTTTCTAAAGAAGAATTAACAAATTTTTGTAATATATTAAAACCTTATTTTGAAACTTGTGAAATAAGAGGAATTTAATTTTGTGGGTGTATCATAACTGCTATTAAAATTAAAACTGTAAATGCTATCCAACCACCCCAACATAAAGGATTTCCTAAATCTTCTTCTATTTTATTTAAGGCTTGGCAGCCTGATATTCCTAAATACCATAAAAGAACGAGGGCAATGAAAACTGTGCCTGATACTTTAATGTCAACCATAATTTGAATTAACCTTTTTTTAATAAATACTTTTGCTACATTGTTGATTGTGTTATGTTAACGTCTTTTACCAAGATGTATGGTGTTAGGGTTGGAATTTGAAAATTAAGGCCCCACCAGATTATCCATTCGGGTTTGTTAGAAACATTATTAATGTTTTCTAGAATTCTTTGAAAATTATCAGAAACTCTTACGTCCTTTATTGATTTAATTATTTCACCGTTTTTAATTAAGAATATTCCATCTCTTGGAATTGTTGAAAAGTCTCCTTTTAAATAATTTTGAAATCTTGTATACCAAAGATTTGTTATATACAGGCCACTAAAGTCCTTAAACATTTTTTCTTTAGAAATTTTACCTTTTTTCAGAATAATGTTATGTGGTGTTGGTACAACCAAACCTGCGTTTCCAGTTGTTTTTGTTTTGTATTTTTTAGCAGTAGATGTGTTGTGTAAAAGATTTTTTAGAACTCCTTTCTCTATAATATTTGTAACCTTGGAAGGAACACCTTCATTATCAAAAGCAGTAGAATAATATCCATTTGGTTTTATTCCACTATCAATTAAAGTTACATTATTACTTGCAACTTTTTTTCCTAGTTTTCCTATTAAAAAGGATAAACCACTATCAATAAAAAACGCAGAAGCATACACACCTACAATGTTTAGTAGATTTGCTGCTGATAATGGATCAAATATAATATCATACTTGCCTGATTCTAATTTTTCTGGTTTTTTGGCTAATTTTGATATTTCACCTGCCTTTTTTCCTATTTTTTCTGGGTTTATTGAACTAAATTTTCTTGAACAAGAAGCAGCATGTCCTGTTTCTTCTTCTTCATTGAATGCTCTTATTGATAGTTTAATTGCTGTGGATTTTTGGGAAGCAAAAACATTTGAAGATGTTTCCAACTCTGTTTTACCAACATCAGTATAAACAATTCCTGCTGTATTCTTACTGTTTTCTAAAGCAGAATTAATCGTTTTTTCTGTTATATCTAAAAGGTTTAAATTGACAATTTTTTTATCAAACCCTTGAAGGATTTTTTTGTATTTAAATGGTCCTTTGGCTATTCCAAAATAGTCTTGATTAGGTTTTATAATTTTAGCACATTTAATTAAATTCCTAATTGTGTTCTTAACAGATTTTTCAGAAGTATCAAAAACAGTTGTATTCACTATTCTTTTCTTGTGTGTTAAAAATATTCTAATATTTTCAGTTTTCCAGTTTTTAAAAATTTTAATATCGTTGTTTGCAAATCTAACTTGTTTGGTTTCACTGATATTTTTTTCTATAACAACATCATCTGCACCATTTTTTAATGCATATTTTATGAAACTCATTCTTTACACCAAAAATATATTTCTTAATCTTATACTTGGTCCACCAAACCAAACAGGAACTCCCTGCATTGGATCGCTTTTTCCACAGGTTCCTGCCGAAAACTCTAAATCCTTTCCAACAGCATCTATGCTACTCCAAAAAGCAGGTGTTGTAATTTCCAAAGTTGGTGCTTTTACAAGTTTAACAATTTTACTGTTTTTAATTAAATAAGATTCTAAACCAGTGTATTTTTGATTGTATCTTTTATCATCAATGTTCCATTCCATGTAAGATTTAATATAAACTCCGTTCTTTATTGTTTCTAACAATTCTTCAAAGCTATAATTGCTTGGTGAAACAAACGTGTTTGCCATTCTTACTATTGGTTCGGAAAACCATTCTTTTGCTCTTGATGAAGCATTACTAGCTATTCCAAATTCTGCAGCAGTTTCTCTGTTTTGTAAGAAAGCATTTATTATTCCATTCTTTATTAGAAATCTTTTCTGGGCTTTAATTCCCTCATCGTCATACAAATAAAATCCATAACTATTAGGAATTGTTGGATCGTCTACCACACTAACAACTCCTGTTCCAATTTTTTGACCTAACATTTCTTTTTTTATAAAAGATTTTCCTGCTTGTGCGGCTTCTCTACCTAATATTCTGTCAGCCTCATAAGGATGTCCACAACTTTCATGGGAGGCTATACCTGTTAATTCTGGTGAAAGTATAACATCATATTTACCAATTGGTAATTTCTTTGATTTGGCAATTTTAGGAAGCATCTTTGCTTCATTTATAATTTTTTGTTTTAATTTCCATTGTTTTAATTGCTCCCAACCACCTGAACCTCCAACTTGAAAAGCCCTTTGTTCACTAGAACCATTAGAAATAAAAGTTATTATATAATCAAATGTTAATCTTGGTATTTTAGATTGAATAAATGAACCTTCTGAATTTACAAATATCTTTTCCTTTGTTTCATCATAATATTCAAAAAATCTTATTGGAAGTTTGATCTTTGTTCTTATTAGTGTTTTTTCTATTTCAAAGATTTTTTTGATTTTTTTCTCTAAACTAATATTTTCAAGTTTAATTTTTTGTTTAACATTATATTTAGCCTTAAAGATTTTTTCATTAGAAAGTTTTACAGGTTTTTTAAGAATATTTTTAGAGTATTTAGCAAGTTTTAATGCTTTGTTTACATGTTGCTTTAAGTTTGGAAACTTAATATCATTTGTTGCAACAAAACCCAGAAAACCGTCTTTTAGAACTCTTATAGAAATTCCAAAATTTTTATTAAATTCTGTTGCTTCTAAATTCCCATTTTTTACAATTATCTTATTTGTTTTTGAGTTTTCAAATCTAACTTCTGCATAATCTGAAAGTTTTTCTGCGTATTTTAATGTTTTCTTAGCCAGATCAAGCATTTGTATAATTTATTTTATGAATATATTAAATTTTTATGTTTTTTCTAGATAAGTTAACAACTGGGGTTTATAGTTTTGGAAAGAGATTTAAAGATTTAAAATAAATAAGAGTTATGAAACTTATAGAAACAGCTGTTGGGAGAATTGAATCTATAAATTATGGTACCAGAAGGTCATTGAGAAGCTTATTTAGTTCTAAACCTGTTACAAGGGTTGTTGTAAGTGTTGGAGATAGTCAATATGAAGCATCTAAATGGGGGCACGGCATCCAAGCAAAAGAAGGCCAGGAATTGTTGGTACAAATAACAAAAGATTCGGGTCTGACGGCACAGTTGAAAAGATTAGTTGGTAAAGACCCGGATGTTTTAAAGCTATATCCTAATTCCACTATATAGCTCTCTGAAGTCATCTGGTATTTTTATTTTAAAATAAGTTCGTTTAAATCTTTTCTTGGTCTTTGTCTTGGGTCTTCTGCTGGATATCCCATTATTATAACAAATGGAACAAACCAATCTTTAGGTATATTTAGTTCTTCTTTTAAAACATCTCTATTAACTAATCCTATATAGCACGTTCCTAAACCTAATTCTGTTGCTCTAAGAACAAAAAAAGAAGAAGCAATTGAAATATCTCTATTTGCTCTTTCCTCTTCTATTCCTTTTAATACTTTCTTAACTTCTGTAAGATCTTTGGGTAGGGTTCCTTCTTCTTGTTGATATTTAATTTCTTTAAAATTTTCATATTCTTCTGGATTACCACATAATACAACTATGATTGGTGCCTCGTAAACAAAATCTTGTTTAAACGCTCTTTTTTTCTTAAGTTTTTCTTTTAGTTTTTTATCTTTAATTATAAAGTATCTGGTTGGTTGAACATTACATCCTGATGGTGCTCTTCTTGCAGCATCAATTATCTCTCTAATTAATCTTTCTGAAACTTCGTTTTCCTTAAATTTTCTTATTGACCTTCTTTTTTTTATTGCTTCTTTTACATGCATTTTTATCAAATTACTTCAAATCGTGTATAGTTAAAATACTTACTCCTTCAGGTGTTCTTATTCTACCTACTTTCATTCCAACTATATATTTTATTCCATTATGTAAACAATGATTAATTAATTTCTGGTCAATATCACCATCAAATATAAGACAGTTTGCATTTAATCCACGCATAGTTGAAAACATCTCTTTTACAGGAACTCTTCCTAATATTTCTTTATTGCCATCAAGAAAACAAGCTGCTCTTGTTCCTATTAAATCGTCCAAAACTGTTTTAAAGGCATCAATTTTATCGCCTTCAACCTTTATTATTTTTTTATGAGCTACTCTCTCTTTTTTACTTTCTCTTTTAACTTCATTCTTTTTAATTGTTGGATCTATTTGATCTGCTGGCATTTTGCTTCTTAAAAGTTTAAATATTTCCTTCTTTTGTAAATCTTCAACTTCTTTTCCTCTAGGCGCTCTTATTACAAAATCTAGTTCACAAACTGTTCTTAGTTCTTTTAATATTAGATCCCCACCCCTGTCTCCATCTAAAAATGTTGTTGTTATCTTCTCTTTTGATAAGTCAATAATGGCTTTTGGAATTGATGTTCCTTCTATAGCAATAACGTTTTTTATTCCGTTTTTAAGAAGGTTGATAACGTCTGCTCTTCCTTCAACAACTATAATTTCATCATAGTTTTCTATATCTGGTCCAGCTGGTAAACCTTTGAACTCTGATATTTCATCGCCTCTAACTGCTTCTTTTATTTGTTCCGATATTTGTTGAGAATCAAGTGTATCTTCTTGGAACATTTTACCTAGAAGTTCTTTTGCTCTTTCTATAACATACTTTCTTTTACTTATTCTCACGTCCTCAATTTTTTCAACATTAATTTTAGCCAAACATGGGCCAACTCTTTCTATTGTTTCTATACATGCTGCTATTAAAGATGTTTCAGAACTATCTAAAGATGAAGGTATAATAATTATTCCTCCTGTTTTTCCATTAAAAACCTTCATTTCAACATCAATTCTTCCAATTCTTCCTGTTTTTTGTAATTCCCTTAATTCCATATCAGGACCTAACAAACCTTCTGTTTGGCCGAAGACAGCTCCTATTACATCTGGTTTTTCAATAGTTCCTTCAGCCTCAAATTTAGCATAAATCGTATATTTAGAAGTAGCTTGAGCCAATTTACTCATTAAATACACCCCTTAATTCTTCGATTTTTCTAATCTTTAATCTTGTAAACATGAAACCAACTTTTCTTCTGGTTTCCCTATCTATTTTATACCCAAGATGTTGAAGAATTCGATTTAATTCACTTGCTATTTTCTTTCCTTCGGAATCATAATCAGTTAATATGAGTACCTCATTTTCTTTTAGTTTTTCTGTTGTCTCATAAATTCCCTTATTCAGGGTGATTATTTTTTTAAAACCTAATAAACATAAAACTTTTTTATCTTTTTTCCCTTCAACAATGACTTGTTTTTCTTTATTTTCCTTGAGGAGTTTTAATAACTCTTCTTCAATCTCTTGGTTAGTCATAGTTTAATTTTAAAAGTATTTAAATTTATTTCCAACCTATTTTTGATATCTTTAAATAGAAAAAATTTGTAGTTATAACTCTGTTGCTTCTTCTTGACAAGAGTCACAAACCCATCTATCATTGACGTTATGTAGTTCTTCAGAATAATTTCCACATAGTTCGCAGTCACCAGCATTGGTTTCTTCTTGAATTTGAAACGGTTCTTCAATTCTTAAATGCTCAGTCATAATCTCAAGGGCTGCTGGTGCAACCTTTGCAACCTCTCTTGCAGAAATAATGCCAACTAATTTACCCAACATAACAATAGGAATTCTTTCGTATTTATGTTTGGACATTAGTCTTGCTGCTTCAGAAATATCACAGTCTGGTGGGCAAGTTACCAAATTTTTTGTCATTATGTTTTTTAAAAGTGTTTTTGAAGCCAGTTTGTCTTCAGCTGTTATTTTGTTAACTATATCTTCCCTTGTAACAATACCAACTGGTTTTTCGCCTTCACAAATTATAACACTACCCACGTCTTCTTTTTTCATTATTTTAGATGCTTCTAGAACAGTTTGGTTTGGTTTAGCTGTAATAACACTTTCTACCATTGCATCTCTTACTTTGATTCCTGTTGGCATAACCTTTTTATCTTTTTAAATAATTTAAATTTTTATATTTGATATAACAACTGTCGAATAAGTTAATTTTATATTTTTAATTCGACAATATACTAATATGGATACACGAAGTTTGGCTAAAGAAACATTAGCAAAAAAAATTGCAGGCGAAATTGTTCTTAGTGAAAACGCAGGAAAAACAATCCAAAAATGGAGAAACATGTTCAAAATACCACAGAGGAGGCTGGCCGACGAAATGGGTATAATGCCTTCTGTTATATCTGATTATGAAAACGGCAGAAGAAAATCTCCTGGTATAAAAATAATAAAAAGAATTGTGGAGGGAATGATAACTATAGATGAGAAGTCTGGTGGAAAAATAATACAAGATTTTGCGGTTCTTCCTACACAAGCTGTTTTGTCAGAGGCTGTTTTAGATATGAAAGAATTTGAGGCGCCTGTTGAAATAAAGAATTTTTGTAAAATAATTGAGGCACCTATAGTTGTTAAAGAGGACAACGCTAACAGAAAACTTTATGGATACACTGTTATAGATTCTTTAAAGGCCATAACAGATCTCTCTCCAATGGACATGGTAAAACTTTATGGAATGACAAGCGAAAGAGCTTTAATATTTGTAAAATCACGAACTGGAAGAAGTTCAATGGTTGCTTTAAAGGTTACTAATTTAAGACCGGGTTTGGTTATTCTTCAAGGATCTGGAAGAATTGATGATTTAGCAAGGAGAATAGCAGAATTGGAGGGAATACCAATAGGTGTTACTAAAATAAAAAACAGTGAAGAATTGATAAAAACATTGAAGAAAAACTTCTGACCCATCCCCCTATTTTCCAGTCGAACACACCTTTACTTTTTATTATTTTATCTATTTATAATATATAACATTGTTATAGGAAACAAAGGTTAATTTATCAAAACACATGTTTGATTTCTTATGGACGTTCAAAAGAAAACAAAGGGTAGGTACGTATAACAATGTTATAACATTATTTGTGAAGTTCATGTGAAGTTCCACGAGAAACATTGGGGTTCATGTGAAAATAATTATAAATATATTCATAGATTAATTTCGATAAGAAACGAAGGTTTTATCATGAATTCAGAAAATATATTTAATAAATTTCTCGAAACAAAACCAATTTTTAAGAATAGAGAAGCGCTAACAATTTCATTCCCACCACAAAACATTCCACATAGAGAAAAACAAATAAACGATTTAGGAAGGATATTAGCACCAGCATTGAAAAAAGGGAGACCTAGTAATGTATTCATATATGGTAGAACAGGTACTGGAAAAACTTTGGTTTCTAGGTTTGTTGGTTCTGAACTAGAGAAAATAAATAAAAACAATGGACATGATATCAAAGTTCTTTATGTTAATTGTAAGATGAAGAAAACAGCAGATACAGAATATAGATTAATGGCTTGTTTATCTAAAATGTTAGGAAAAGAAGTTCCATTTACAGGACTTCCAACATATCAGGTTTATAGAGCTTTTTTTGAAACATTAGATAAAAACAAACAAACAGTGATTCTAATAATAGATGAGATAGATGCTTTAGTAGAAAAAACAGGAGATGAGATACTTTATAATTTAACAAGAATAAACCAAGATCTTGAAAGATCTAGAGTTTCTTTAATAGGAATAACTAATAGTTTGGGGTTTATTGAAAGTTTAGACCCAAGAATAAAAAGCTCTTTAAGTGAAGAGGAACTGATATTTCCTCCCTATAATGCCCTACAATTACAAGACGTTTTAAGAGGAAGGGCTTCATTGGCCTTTATTCCAGGCGTTTTAGAACCAGGTGTTATAGAAAAATGTGCGGCTTTAGCTGCGCAAGAGCATGGTGATGCAAGAAGAGCATTAGATTTGTTAAGGGTAGCAGGTGAATTGGCTGAAAGAAGCGCGAATGAGAAAGTCACTGTAAAGCATGTTGATGTTGCTCAAGAAAAAATTGATATTGACAGAGTATTAGAAATAGTTAAATCACAACCAAAACAATCACAGGCCGTTCTGTTTTCCATATTATTGTTAGCAGAAAAAAACAAAGAAATACAATCTGGTGAGGTTTTTGATAATTACCAAGATATTTGCAAAAAACATGGCTTAAAAATATTAACAGCAAGAAGAGTTTCTGATTTAATAGCTGAATTAGATCTTTTTGGAATAATAAACACAAAAATAATTTCTAAAGGAAGGTATGGTAGGACTAGAATAATATCTTTAGGACTATCAAGTTCTATAATCAAAAAACTAAAAAAGCTTCTTTACGAAGTATTCTTATGAATCACAGTCATTTAAAAAACTTAATTAATCTGGGATTTTTAGTAGATGAAAAAATAAAAGATAAAATCGAAGAATTAAACGAAGAAGAATTCTATAAGCTAGTTGAAAACCTAAAGAAAGAAAAGGTCTTTATTGTTAATGAAGAAGATCTGAGAAATATTCTTATAGGAGAGTTTAAAATTCTAAAAAAATTCAAAAAAACAAGCAAATTTACTGTTCAAGAGCTTGTTAAATTGCTAAACGAAAGATATAGTTTTCTACAGAATATTTTGATGAAAAAACTTGAGCTTTCAAACATAGTTTCTATAAACAAATGTGGTACTGGTGTTGTAACTGTTATAGGTATGGTAAAAGAAAAAGAAGAAAAAAACAACAATATTATTACTCTAGAAGACTCAACAGGAGAAATACAGGCTTTAGTAACAAAGAAGTTAGTAGAAAAATTAGCTTTGGACGATGTTGTTGCTGTTTCTGGTAAAATTAACAATAAAACATTGTTTGTTGACAAACTTTTATTCCCAGATGTTCCTTTTAAGCCCGTTGTTTACAGTAAAGAGGTTGTTAAACTAGCATTTTTATCAGATAAGAAAGACATTGGGGCAGATTACTTGATTTACAAGGACAAAATTAAGGATAAAATAAAAAATAAAGAGTATAAAATTACAAACCCCTGCATTTTTAAAATAAATAATGTAATAATTTTGCTGATTCTAGGATTTGACTCCTTAGAAGCATTGAAAAAAAGGTATGTTAGTATTAAAGAAAACGATTTTTTAATAGAACCCTCTCCAGATATAGTTCTTTCAGACATTGAAAACAACAAAAACTATAAAGGAATAAGTATTGTTTCTAAGGATAAGACGATTGATTTGAAAACAAGAAAAGTTACAGATGTTTTATAAGTTTAAAATACTAATTTCTAAGAAGTGATAAAAATGGAGAGAAGAAGAAGATCCTTATTAAAAGCTATAACTTGGAGGATTATAGCTATTTTTGTGCTTTTATACCTCTCTTATTCTTTTACAAATGATTGGGCAGCTACAGGTTGGATAACTACAAGTTTTAATGTTATCCAAATCTTGCTTTATTACGTTCATGAGAGAGTATGGTCAAAAATAAAATGGGGTTTAAGATAGCTTGAATTTAAAAAAATTCCTGAAGCCAGACTGGAGGAAGATTGTGGTATTTATAATTATAATAATACTAAGTTCCTTGTTTCCATCTAATATGGCTTTAATTAATCCAATAATATATTTTATCTGGACCTTTACTGGTGTACCTTGTCCTGGTGGGTATTGTGACAAGGGTTTAAGACCTTTTCTAACTGGTTTATTTTTTACATTATTATTTTACCTATTCTCCTGTTTAATAGTCTGGATTTATGATAAGGCGAAGAAGAAAAAATAGATTCTCTAACCACAAAGGCTTTAAATTTTGAATACTAATAGAAAATATGGAACTTCAAATTCTTGATGCTGATTACATTCTTCTTAACAATAAACCAATAATTAGATTATTCTGTAAAGACATTAAAGGAGAACCCATATGTGTTTTTTATGATAAGTTCCTACCTTATTTTTATTTTCATGGCGATGAAAGTAAATACCCGGAAATAATAGAAGAAATAAAAAACAAATACGATGTAAAAATTGAGATTGTTGAAAGGGTTCTACCAATAGGATTTCAAGAACCTGTAAAAGTTTTGAAAATAACAGGAACCAATCCAAGACTAACACCTGAAATGAGAAGTTTTGTTAAAAAATTTGGTATCCCATATGAGGCAGATATTCTTTTTAGATATAGATTTATGGCAGACCATGATTTAAGAGGTATGGAATGGATCAATGTTGAGGGAAAGTTTATAAGAACAAACACAGTTAAGTGTAGGGCATTGAATACAGATACTATAAAACCAATAAAAATCATGAAAAATGCCCCACTAAAGTACATGTCAGTTGATATTGAATGTTTGCCTTCAGAAGAAAGAATTCCGTCTCCAGAAAAAGATAAGATAATTGTAGTGAGCATGGCCTTTTCTCCTGATTATAAAGGAAAAAAATCTTTGGTGTTAATAGCAAAATCGGCTAGAATTAATGAAGATTCAATAGCATGCCCAAACGAGGAAGAGATGTTAAAGAAGTTTAAAGAAACAATTGATGATTATGATCCTGATATAATCTGTGGTCATAATATCAATAACTTTGATTTACCTTTTTTAATTAAAAGAATGGAAATTTTAAGAATACCTAGAGATTTAGGAAGATCAGAAAAATTTGCTATGGCAAGAAAATTACAACACAGCTACATGCCGCATATTTGTGGAAGGGCTGTTGTTGATAGCTTTGAAATATACAAAAGAGACCCATGGGTGAAATTTAAAAGATATGATTTGGGCACAATTTCTAGAAAAATATTGGGAATGGGAAAAATTGATTTTGGTGAAGGAAGTTATATCAAAAAAATAAAAGAGATATGGAAAGGAAATGATTTTAGAGAACTTATAAAATACGCAAGAAGAGATGCTGTATTAGCTTTAAGAATTGTTGTAGAAAAAAGACTGTTAGACAAATTTTTTGAAATATCAAAACTATCTGGGTTGGTTTTACAAGATTCTTTTGGTGGCCAATCACAAAGACATGAATGCAGACTTTTAAGAGAATTTTACAAGAGAAATTTTATAATGCCATGCAAACCAACTGACATAGGTGAAAGATTAAAACAACATGGATTAAAAGGAGCCTTGGTATTAGAACCAGAAATAGGTTTTCATGAATGGGTGATTTGTTTAGATTTTACCAGTATGTATCCTTCTTTGATTAGAGCCTTTAACATATGCACTACAACTTATTTAACAAACGGAGAAAACATTGATCATTTTACTTCACCTTATGGAACTAAATTTGTTAAACCTTCTGTTTTCAAAGGTATCATCCCACAAATAGTAGATGATATAATGTCTACAAGAATTGCAGTGAGAAAACAACAAAAAATAGAGGTTGATTCTGAAAACAAGAGAATATTAAAAGCAAAGAACTTAGCTTTGAAAGACCTTTTAAATTCTTTGTATGGTTACACAGGATATCCTAGATCAAGGCTTTATGTTATGAATATTGCAAATACAATAACAGCCTTTGGAAGAGACACAATAACAAAAACAAAAAAATTAATAGAAGAAAACTTTCCAGCAAAAGTTATTTATGCAGATACAGACTCTGTTTTTATTAAATCCGATTATAAAGACCTTGATGAAGCTATGAATTTTGGTAAAAAAATTTCAGATTTTATTTCTGATAGATTATATGGTTTGGATTTAAAATTCGAAAAAATTTTTAAAACATTTTTAATTGCATCAAAGAAAAGATATGCTGGTTGGGCCTTTGAAAGAGAAAGAGGTAAGTGGGTTGATAGATTAGAAATGAAAGGAATAGAAACTGTAAGAAGAGACTGGTGTGAATTAGTTTCAGACTCGATGTTCGAGGTTTTAAACGTTATTTTAAAAGAAAGGAATATTCCTAAAGCCTCAAAATATGTTAGAACAATTATAGACAAATTAGCAAAGGGCGATATAGAATTAGAAAAACTAACAATAATAAAAGGCGTAACAAAGGCTTTGGATGCTTATGATGGTATTCAACCTCATGTTGAACTTGCTAAAAAAATTATGAAAAGAGATAAAACTAGATCTTTAGTTGGAGAAAGATTAGGGTATGTTATAATAAGAGGCAACCAACTTCTATCAAAAAGAGCTGAAGATCCTGCTTATGTTAAAGAAAAAGGTCTGCAAATTGATTCTGAGTATTATGTTAATAACCAATTACTTCCACCACTAGAAAGAATATTTGAGGTTTGTGGAATTTCTTCTTCAGAATTAATAGAAGGTGTTAGACAAACAAGCCTTTTAGATATAATAAATGGAGCTAAGAAAAAATCTCCAGATGAGACTGTTCTAAATATGTTTGAGTCAGTTGTTTGTAAAAAATGTGGCTGGGAATTTAGAAGACCCACATTAAGTGGGAAATGTCCTGAATGTTCAGGAAGAATTTATTTTTCTGCTAATGGTTCAATGGGAAGCGTGGTTGAATTTAATAAATAAAGACTACAAGATATTGATTCCAGCAAAAAATAAAATACACGGCAAAATTAAACATCCCATACCATAGGTTCTTCTAATATTCAAATAATTAGGAATCAAACCAACTGCTATTGAAACTATTAAAATCAAAATTCCTATTAATCCAGAAAAAATAATAGTTAAAACAAAAAGAAAAATAGATGTATACAAACATAGTTTTTGGTAATCAATTTTTTTCAAAAATTTTAATGATATTTTAGTCATTTTTAATGTTAAAATCGTTGATATGGCAGCTGAAATTAAAACAATTGTAATAAAAATTAATGTTTCTTTGAAACCGACCTCTAATAATTTACTAACACCAATAGCTATTCCAGATCTAGGATTATGAATTAACCATAATGCTAATATAGAGTAAACAATATCACAAGTAGTTATTGCCCCGATTGATATTAAAAATTCTCTACCACTTCTCTCTCTTCTAAATGTTTGTTGAGTTAGAATTGTTGATTGTGTTGCCCCCAACCCAGGTAATAAACCAGCAATTATACCAGCTAAACTACCGATTCCTATACACGATAAAAGATTTTTTCGTTCAATTTTCTCTTCATTAAATGTAAATTTATCAGGAAGTTTAGTTTTTTGAAATATTGAAATTAAAATCATTGGCATGCCAAACAAACCAGTGAGTAAAGGAAATAAAGCAAAATCACCAAAATTATTTAAAACAATCAAACCTAGAACCCCAGATAAAATAAAAACACCTAATGCAAGAATTTTGTTTTTTCCTTTTTCTTCAAGTATTAAATAACCAATTACAGCAATTAACAACCAATGAACATGAGGTCTTATGATTTCATATAAAGAGGGAATGAAAAAAACGAATATTGGTAATGTTAAAATAGCAAATAAAATACCACCTAAACTTCCTATAACACATAATTTTACTGCTTCAAAACCCCTTCCTTCTAACAATAGTTTATGTCCTGGTAATACTCCTAATACAGTTGATTCTTCAGGAGCACCAAGTAAGATTGATGGAATGAAATTGATAAAAGAATTAATTACACCTGAAGAAACTAAAATAATTGCAGTTGGTAATGGACCAAATAAGAAAGACATACCAAGAATTATTGGTATTGTATTGTTTGGATGTAAACCAGGCAGTAATCCAGCTACTACTCCAAATATTATTCCAATTATTAAAGAAATAATTATTGATAACATAATTAAAAGAGAAACCTATTGATAATAACATTATTTTACAACTATTGGTGGTCAAACCTTTTCTTCCTTTTCTAATATTTTTTCAGCAACTCTTGCGAATGCAGGTCTTGTTATTACAATACCAATAAAGATTCCTAGAATTGTTGTCACTGCAAATCCTTTCATTGCTCCAACACCTATGAACATCATTGGTAAAACACCAGCTATTACAGTTGCAGCAGAACCAAATATTATGAAGAATGATCTTTTAATCCTTTGTTTTAAGCTATAGATTTTCTTTTCCTCTTCTCCACCACCAATTAATATTTCATCTATTATCATTATTTGATCGTTTGTTCCACTTCCTATTGCAGCAATTATCCCAGCTATTGAGGATAGATCAAGCGTCCACCTTATTAGCGAAGCTGCACCCAATGTTAATAATAATTCAAATAAACTGAAAAGCATGTTCGGTATCAAGATTTTGAAACTCCTATATCTAATGTAAAGAACAATAGAAACAGCTACGACTGCTATAATAACTGCATACATAGCGTCCCTCATAAATTCTGCACCCAAAACAGGTGATATCTGGTCAGTTCTTATTATCTCTAAACTAACAGGCAAAGAACCAGATTGTAAAATGCTTTTTAGCATTAATTGTTCTTTAAGAGCTTCGCTTCTTGTTAATCTAAAACCTGTTATTGCAGGCGTTGTAAACACGTTACCTTTTAATTCAGCCGATATTGTTAATGATGTTATTACTTTTTCATCCAAAAACAGATAGATTCTTCCATCTAGGAATTTAGATCCCGTGTTCGGATCTGTAATCACATTCATATCATTTGTTATTCTCGCGAATCTTTCTGCACCTTCTTGAGAAACAAAAACTTGAAAATTAAATTCCCAACCACCACTAGTTCTTACAATTCTTGAAACACATATCCCAGGCTGATCTTGTAAACAAACAGATTGTATATCGTTTCCAGTAAAGGCAGTAAGCATTAAAATAACATTTTCTTCAGTTGTATTGAGGAATTGAATGTCAATATCATCAATTTTTGTTGTTTGGTTTTTCTTTAAATTTATGTTATTATTAATTATGATAGTTTCATTATCTAAAATCAGAGAATATGTTTTTCCATCCAATACAAAAGAACCAGTATTGTTTTTTATAGGAACTATTCTTTCTACTTTTCCTTCAAATTTTCCTTGTTTTGCCAAGAGACCTTCTATTTCTTCTTTAGAGCCTCCAGCCATTTCTATTTGTATATAAATATCACCTGATACATCTTTAACAGATTGGAATTTGGCTTCTCTTAAACCAAAAACATTTATTCTTGTTTCTAAAGTGCCAATTGCTTGTTGTACAACAGCATCACTAACATTTTCTTTGGGTTCTAATAATACTCTTGTACCACCAACTAGATCCAAACCAAACTCAAGATTTGATAGGGGTTTTTTAATAACACCAATTCCTAAATTTCCATTTTCAATATAAGCTAAATCGAGTTTTCCAGAATGCATAAACCTAAATACTCCAGTAAAGTTTTGAAATTCTTGAAGATCTTCAGGAGAATTTATTTCTTTTTCATTTGCCCATGTTAATATTTCTCCTATTTCTATTTTTCCTGTTAATGGAGAATCAGAATCTATTGTTCTAACAACAACACCTTCTTGAGATGTCGGTATAATAAAAATTATTGAAAGGATTACAAGTATTATAACTAACAAAATTCTCCATTCTTTTAATATATTAAATCCAAATCTCATTTTACTTCCTTCTCAACATACCATCTCAAAATAGGTGCGTTTAACATCCAAGTATTGATTAAATCAAATATCAAGCCGATTAGCAAAATAGAGGCTATCTGAATTATTATACTCGATGAAGTTATTACGAATAATGATATTAGTGCCACTGCTGTTGCACCAATAGTGGTGAAAGCAGTTTTTCTTGCTCTTTTCATTCTCTCAACAATTTCTCCACTTCCTCTGATTGTTCTTGTAGTTAGTAAAACATCATCGTCCACAGAATATCCTATAAGAAGTAACAATGCTGCAAAAGTTGCTAATGAAAGTTTGATTCCAATTATTTGTGATAATACTAAAGTCTCAATAATATCTGCAAAAGCAGAAATAATAACTCTTAAACTAAGTACAGGTTTCTTAAAAATTACGAATACTACAACTGCCATGAATAAGAAAGCAAAAATAAGAGCCACTATTGCCTGATCAAAGAAAGCTGCTCCTAAGGCCGGTCCAATTGTTTGTACAGAATAATCTTCGAAAACATATTCGTTTTCTCTCAAAGTTTTTAAAACCTCTTCAGGATCAATTTGGGCATCAAACTCAATAAAAACAGAATAACCAGTTATACTTCTTGAAGTTCTTACAGAAGCATCATAAGAACTTAAAATGGTTTCTAATTTTTGCCCGTCCACAGAAATTGAAGAATCAGCTATTATTTGCGTGCCACCCTTCAGATCTATATCAAGATTTAATCCAGTTGTAAACAAAATCCAAAGCAAATAACCAAGTGATACTATTAGTAAAATCAAAGGAACTATTATTAATCTTTTATAATTCATAAAAATACATATACAGTTAAATATATTAATTTAAATGGTTACATGAAAATCGGCATAGTTGGTTGTAGTGTAATAGGTTCTTATTTAGCTTGGAGACTTTCTCTAAAGAATGAAGTTACTGTTTTTGAGAAAAATAAGACTATAGGAGAAAAATCCTGTTCTGGTTTAATTTCTGAAAGAATTTGGAAATTTATGCCAGAAAACAAAAAAATAATAGAAAATTTTGTTGACGAGGCAATAATTCATTTTCCAAAGAAAAAAATTAAATTAAAATTCCAACCTAGAATGTTTGTTATAAACAGAAAGTTATTAGATCAATATGTTGCAAAACTTGCAAAAGAGAGTGGAGCTAAAATTCTTCTTAATAATGAGGTAAAAACAATCTATTTTGTTAAAAATACAAAACCACAATTGATGGCTGATAAGATTTACAAGTTTGATTATTTGATAGGTTGTGATGGTTTTAATTCTATTGTAAGAAAATCTGTTGGCATAAAAGAACCAAAATTCAAACTAGGCATTTATGCTTACAAAAAGAAAAAAGACAAATCAAACACCGTTAATGTTTTTCCATCTCAAAAAGGTTTTGCTTGGATAATACCAAGAGGTTCAAAAGTTGAATATGGTCTTTTAGATGATGTTAAAAAAGCAAAAGAAAAGTTTGATAAATTTTGTAAAAAGAAAAGATTCAAACCTAAAAAAATCTATTCTAGTGTAATACCAGAAGGTTTGGTTAGAGCAGAAGCAGGAAGAATAGCTCTTTGTGGTGATGCAATAGGATTAACTAAACCAACATCTAATGGTGGAATAATCTGGGGTTTAACAGCATGTAATATATTTTTAAAAAACTTTCCAGATTTTAAGAAATATAATAGTGAGCTTAAAAAATTCTTTGAGCCCAAATTTACTTTTTCTAGATGGGGAAACAAGATTGTTAGATATTTATCTAATAAATCTCCACGCTTATTACCAAAAGAAGCTAGTTTTGATAGTGATTGGTTGCAATAATTATTGTAAAGTGTATCCACCATCTATAACTATACATTGACCAGTTATATAACTCGAATCTTCAGATGCTAAAAATATTACTGCATTTGCAATATCTTTGGGTTTTCCGATTCTCTTGATTGGAAGGGAATCAACAAAATTTTTGTTTATCATGTTTTTTGTTGTAGGTGTTTCAATACCACCAGGAGCTATTACATTTACCCTTATTCCATATTGTGCTAATTCAAGTGCAGATGCTTTTGTAAAACCAATAATACCAGCTTTAGATGCAGAATAATGAGTCAAATTCTGAAAACCCACTAAAGCAGCTATAGAACTTATGTTGATTATGTTTCCACCTTTGTTTTTAATCATTGTTGGTAAAACTGCTTTTGTACAATTAAATGTTCCCTTTAAATTAATATCCAAAACTTTGTCCCAATCTTCCTCTTCCATTTCGGTCAGGGTTTTAAAAGGATAAACACCAGCATTATTAACTAAAACATCAATTTTTCCAAACTTTTTCAAAACCATTTCTACCATTTTTTCTACTTCTTGTCTTTTAGAAATATCAACTTTAATAAACATTGCTTTTACATTAAAGGATTCTATTTCTTTTACAACTTCCTTTGCATCCCTTATATCAGAAACTATTACATTAGCTCCTTCTTTTGCAAGAGCTAGAGCAATTCCTTTGCCAATTCCCTGAGCTGCACCTGTTACTATTGCTACTTTGTTTTTCAGTTTCATTATATCACAATTTATTTTGATTGTTTTTAAACCAATTTATAGATTCTTTCAGCCCATCAGTTAATTTATATTTTGGACTAAAACCTAATTTTTTAGCTTCTGTTATATCTGCTAATGATTGAAAAACATCACCTTCTCTTTTTTCTACATGTTTTATTTTTGATTTAGAATTTGTTAGTTCAATTATCAATTTGGCCAAATCATTAATTTTAGTTTCAACACCAGAACCAATGTTGAAAACACCACAAGAATCACTCTCTGCTGCTAGAATATTTGCATTAATAACATCTTTTATAAATATAAAATCTCTAGTTTGGTTTCCATCACCATAAATCGTTAAGTCATTATTCTTTAAGGCATTTTTAATAAAAATTGGTATAACAGCAGCATATTGAGAGTTTGGATCTTGTCCAGGACCATATACATTAAAATACCTCAAAGATGTTGTTTTTAATCCTTGTGTCTCAAAAAATAGTTTCAAGAGTTTTTCAAAAATGATTTTTGATATTGCATAAGAAGATTTTGGTTCTAAAGGAGCGTTCTCTTTTTTTGGGCTTCCTGGTAAATCACCATAAACAGCAGAAGAACTCGAAAATATAATCTTTTTAACATTATTCCTGATAGAAGCCTCTAATAAATTCAGGCCACCATTAATGTTTATTTCAACAGTCTCAATGGGTTTTCTCATACTCTCTTCTACAGAAACCAAAGCAGCTAAATGAAAAACATAATCTACATCTTTTAGTTCTCGTTTAAGAAGATCAAATTTTCTTATATCTTTTCCATCTTTAATATCAAATATTTTAACAATATTATCTTTGGACAGTTCTTTTGAGAGGTGACTACCTATAAATCCTCTTCCACCAGTAATCAAAATTTTTTTATTTTTTATCATAATTATATCTCAAATTTAAATTTTAACTTATTTAAATATCTTTAATGAGGATATTTGCAGTTATACCAGCTTATAATGAAGAGAAGTCAATAAAAAATATTGTCAAAAAGACTAAAAAATACTGTAGAGCTATTGTTGTAGATGATGGTTCTACTGATAAGACCTTTGTTCTTGCTAAAAAAGCTGGAGCAATACTAATAAAACATGAGAAAAATCAAGGTTATGGCCAAAGCTTAAGAGATGGAATTAATGAAGCTAGAAAAAGAAAGGCAGATTATATTATAACACTAGATTCTGATGGGCAACATAACCCAGACGATATACCAAAGTTTATTGAAGTACTAGAACATGGTTATGATGTAGTTTCTGGCTCTAGATTTATTTCAGGAAAAAGTTGGGGTTCAAGGAAAAGAATGACTGCAATCAAGTTATTAACATATCAAGCATATTTATTTTCAGGCCTGAAATTAACTGACATTCAGTCTGGTTTTAGAGGTTATAATGTTAAAATATTCAGGAAAATTAAATTGGAACATAAGGGAATGGGATTTTCTGTTGAGCTTCCAATAAAAGCAAAGAGGTATGGGTATAAATTTACTGAGGTACCTATTACCATCACAAAACCGGCAAAAATAAAAAGCTTTTGGAGTGCCAGCAAACAAGGAATAAGGGTTGGATTTGCTATTATTAAATATTCGTTAGAGGGGTTGTTATAATTTTCATTAAAAACCAGTTTGTATTAAGTTTGTACTATAATTGTAATGTTTTAAGAAAGAGTTAAACTAAATTAGTTTTGGATTTTGATACAATCTATTTATATTTAATGACTAAATTATTTTAGCATGAAAATATGTTTGTTTGGAAATAGATTATCTTTGCTTTCAGGCCATTCAGTAGGTGTTTACGAATTAGCTAAACAACTCATGGCAAAAAAACATGAAGTAATTATTGTGACTAACAGACTTCCTAAAAAGATGAGAGCTGTCAACGAGACTTTAATTAAGCAAAAGGGATTTCAAAACCTGAAAATTGTTTTTGCATTTGATTCTTTAAGAGATTTTTTATTTAAAAAAAAAGAACTTAGAAAAACATTAGAACCAATTTTTAATGATCTTGATATCATACAAATTTATGATTTAACTACCTGTTATTTTCTAGCTAAACTTTTTGATAATAAATTACCAGTACCTTCAGTTTGTTGTATGAGAGATATTCCCAAATTAAAAATAAAACATTTGCTTGATGCAGGTCCTTCAATCTGGTTAAGGTTTTTTGTAGTGCCTTTTTGGCCATTCAGTCTTATTTTACCAAAAAATTTTATTAAAAAAGTATTAAATATTCCAGATAAAATTGTTGTTTCATGTCATTTTATAAAGGAAACACTAATAAAGGATTATAACATCCCTCAAAGTAAAATAGTAGTTGTTAATCCAGTGATAAATCTTGACAGATTTAATAAAGTAAACAAATTTGAAACAAGAAATACTTTTACTTATTTTTATTACGGTTGGACTTCTTCGATGAGAGGAACATTTGACGCTATCAAGGCGTTTTTGGAAGTACAGAGAAGAACTAATGGAAGTAAATTAATAGTTGCTTCAGATATTCCATGGGATGTATATGAAGGAAAGTATTTGGTCAAAAAACTAAAAAAACGTTATGCTTCTGAGGATATTATATTCAAAGGATTTCATGAGGATATTATAAAATTAATTAAGAGTACCAACGTAGTTGTATTACCTTTTCGTTCTGTTTTTTCATATGCCCAACCACCAATAGTTGTTTTAAATGCAATGGCTTCTCGAAAGCCAGTTATTTCCACAAACGTTGGAAGCATTAAAGAAGTTTTGAAAAATAATCGAACTGGCTTTGTAGTTCCTAAAAGAGATATCAAGGCCCTGTCCAGAAAAATGATTTTATTAAAAAATAACCCAGATTTAGCAAAAAAAATGGGTGAGAACGCTTATCGCTTTATTGATAAAAATTTCAGTGTAAAAAAAGTTTTAACTAAGTATATAAATCTTTATAATAGCTTGAAACAGGAAAGAAAAAAAGATAAATACGCATCAAAAAGACTTTATTCAGCAAAAACATGCGCAAATACTTATGATAAAAAAAGATTTACTTCTTATGGTGGTAAATTATTTGATAAAATTGATAAGAGTATTTTACTAAAAAATGTTCCTAAAGAAAAAAATGTTAAAATACTGGAATGCGGCACTGGGACTGGTAGACTCGCCATTGAATTAGCAAAATATGGTTATAATGTTTTAGCTACAGATGTTTCTTTTCCTTTAATGAGAAAATTGAAAGAAAAAATTTCAAATTTGGATTTACAGGGCAATATTAAAGTGCAACATGAAGATATTTTTCAACTATCGTTTCCAGATAATTCTTTCGATTTCGTATATGCAATAAGGGTTATTAACATCATTGGCAACAATCAATATAAGAAAGAAGCTATAAATGAGTTGTGTCGTGTTGTAAAGAGTGGAGGTATAGTGTTATTTGATATTGTTAATAAGAATAGTTTAGCTTTTTTTAAAAAACGTGATGTTCATATTTCAACAGGAGAGGCTGAAACTATTATAAAACAAAATACTGATTTAGAAATTATAAAAAAAATTGGAAGACTCACATTTTCTCAAACTGTTTTAGAATTACCAATACGACCACTTGCTTTTTTGATTAGTAAAATAGATCAATTTTTTTCCGACATATCCCCTATTCTTTGTACTAGAATTTATTTCGTTATCAAGAAAAAGTAAAAATATCAAAAGGAAATTTGATGTAGCTTAGCAATTATCAAATATGGTTTATTAGATTGGTTATAATTCTTGTATATTTGACCAATAAATACTGTATTGAGAAAGAACTTTATCTCTTGGTCTTCTTTTGGGGTCATATTTTCCTTCAAATTTTAAAATAACGTTGGGTATTCCTATTTTTTTAGTAATTATTGGGACCACCATATCTAAACCCCATCTTTTTTCATAATTTTTTATATGGGTGTTTTCTAATAATTTGTTCAAGGTTTTTCTTTCAAATCCTTGACTTCCAACTGAAGGTGGATCCAGTCCTTTAATACTAAATCTTTTTTCTACCTCTTCAACTATTGCTCTTCTTAATTCATGTTCTAGTGGATTTTCTTCTCTTGTTATTTCTCTCCATCTAACACCAAAAACAGCAGGCACACCTCTTAGTAAATGGTCACAGAAACTCGTTATAACTTCTTTTTGGTCAAAATCTCTGTCCAAATCTGTTTTTATAATATAATCATAATCCTTATCTAAGGCTATTCTATAACCTTCTTTAACAGAATAGACTACTCCCCTATTAACTTTATGTTGAATAATACTTATTTTGTTTTCAAATCTATTTTTATAATTATCTAATAGACTTGAAGTTTGATCAGTGCTTCCATCATCTATAATCAACATATCCAAATTTAATCTATTACTAACTTCATTGATTGCAGATTCTATTCTTTTTAATGATAGCGGTATATTTTCAGCTTCATTGTATGCTGGTAATACCAAAGTTCCTCTTTTCATAATAAAAAATGTTATAGAAATTTTTTAAACTTATCTGTTACTTCTTAATTTTATAATATTTTCTATTTCTTCTTTTGGATGTGTTAATTTATCAAAACCTAGGAATTCCTTCGCTTTGCTTATATCAAATTTAACTTTGTATTTATCATCTTTATCAAAAATGATAGGTAATTCCTTGTCAACAATTTTTACACTTGGTTGAATTTTACCTTTTGTATGTCTTCTCACTATTTCACATATTGTATTTGCAAGCTCAAGTATTGTCATTGGTTCCGGATAAACCAAATTGGTTATGTGTTCAAGGCTATTATCTTTTTTACCAATTTTATTATCCAAAATATTTTTAGCAAAACGATAAAAACCTTCTTGAACATCTCTTATACTTACATAATTCATTGGCCTATGCATGCTGTGTTTAAAAGGCGTTAGATCTTTTCCTTGGAGCGCTTGATTAATGAATATGTTTGCAGCTGTTTTTTCCGGCATTTTATCTCCTAAAACCGTACCCATACGAATTATTCCGTAAATCTTATCTGAGAACTCATTATAAACCCTGGTTATTATTTCTTGACCATTTTTGCAAAGAGCATAAAGACGTGCCCTATCTTCAACCCTATCAGGTCTGTAACCAAAACCCTCACCCACAAGTCCAGCTAATCCAGTTTCACCAAAAACATGCCAACTGCCAGCTAAGATCATGCCTTTCATGTTAAGAGTTTCTACTGCTTTACATACATTTTGAGTACCAATTATATTAACATCATGACCGAGTTTTCTTTTTTCATTAATTAAGGGTATTTGAATTATAGCAGAATGAATTATAACTTCAGTATTTTTAACATTTTTTAATACATCATTAATGGATGTGATATCACATATTGCGTGTTCAATTCCTAATTGTTTTAATTCTTTATTTTGTGGTTTTATATCAACAGTTTTAACTTTTAATCCTTTATTTAGAAAATATTCTGCAAGAGAGGATCCTATATAACCAGAACCGCCTGTAATAATAACATCAAACATATTTATCTCTCTCTGATAACATTTTCTCCATAAGATTTATAAATTCTTTGTTTTCCATAGTGTATCTGAATCCCATTTTCCATCTCCATATTAGTTCTTTTGGGAGGTATCCCTCAGCTATTTTTCTTAGTATGTATTTACTTTTCCAATTTCTTATTTTTAAATTATCTGGAATCTGTTTAGAAATTTCAATCATATTTTTATATAAAAATGGGCAAATTAATTTTAAACCACTAGCTTTCTGTGCTACTTTAGATTTTAAAATCAATTGCTCAGTTAAATAAATTTGTTGATCTCTTTCTAGCATTTTATTTAAAGGTTGTGGGTTTAATAAAGCATCTTTATAAAATCCATCTGGAATGAATTTTCCTATGAATTTTCTAAATGTTCTCGGCAAATATTTACTATAGTTGTTTACTATATACCAATCATAGCCACCAAAATAATCATCTCCGCCATCTCCACAAAAGGCGTAATCCACATGTTTTTTAGTTTCTCTACATACTACATAAGTTGGTATCAAAGAGGCATCTGGAACCACTTTATCACAAAACGGTATTATTTCTCTTAAAACCTCTTCAGCAGTTTGTTTTATTTCAATTTCATAATGTTCTGTGTGATACATCTTAGAAACCATTTTGGCGTGTTTTGACTCATCGATTTTTCTTCCCTTATAAGCAATAGTAAAGGTTTTAATTTTGGAAATATTTAGCTCAGAAAGCAATGCAACTATTAGACTCGAATCTATTCCCCCACTTAGAAGAACAGCAGTGGTTTTTTTAGCTCCTCTTTTAATATTCTTCTTTAAGGTATTTGTTATCATGACAATGTATTCCTCTTCACTGAGGTTACCTGATTTAAATTTCAAGTTCGGAAAATTCATTTAAAAACCTAAGATATTTTTATAAATATTTTCTAACAGTTTTCCACTCCTTTCCCATGTAAATTTTTTTGCAATTTTTTTTCCAGCCTTACCAAATTTTTTTCTTATTTTATCATTAATAAGCAATCTTTTTATAGTACTCTGTAATTGGCTGTCATCGTAAGGAACAGCATAACCTGCTTTGTTATTAATAACATTTGTTAGACCACATGCATTTGTCATTACTATTGGTAAACCAATTGCACAAGCTTCTAGAACAGAATTTGGGAAGTTTTCATAAATGGAAGGTAAAACATATATATCAGCATCAACGTAGGCTTCAAGTTTTTCTTTTCCGAAAAGACTGCCAGTTAATAAAATTTTATCACTTATGTTCAAGAGATTTATTTGATTTTTCAAATCATTTAAATATCCATCATCAGGTCCAATGATAACAAGTCGTATATTATTTACTTCTTTTTCCAAATTAGCAAATGCTTTAACAAGGATGTCTAACCCCTTTATTTTATTAATTCGGCCTAAAAAAAGAATTATTTTTTCATCATTATCAATAGAATATTTTTTCCTAAAATTTTTTCTTTTCGGCAATTTTTTGAATTCTGACAAATCAATACCATTTGGTATAATTTCAATTTTTCCCTTTTTCACATTCATCGTTTCGCATTGTTTGGCTTCTACTAAACTTTGTGCAATTATTTTTTTTGAATCCTTTAGGATATTATAACCCCAAAGAATGTCATAGAGATATTTTAATTTTTGTTTTTTCATTATTCTTAAAATAGAGCCTCGAGGTGAAGTAACATAGGGAATTTTATATTTTTTTGCACATTTCCAAGCAAAAATAGTTTCTAGACCCCTATATGTATTTAGATGAACAATGTCATAGTTCTTGATATTATTTTTTATAGCCCCTCTTAATTCAGGTGAAATAAAAATTCTATGATTCCAAGATAACCATGCGCTAAGGTTATTAAAATATTTTATTTTGATATTATTGATATTATCTTCTTTCTTTTTTATTTTGTTATTTGCGTTCATTATGTTTGTTGTAAAAACTGTAACATCATGTTTTTTGGCTAGTTGTTTGCATGTTTCATAACAACTTATAACATTTCCACCGTACGCTAAAGCTGGGTAAAAATAAGGTATTATTTGGAGAATTTTCATTTTTTTAGCACCATAATTATCGTTCTTTCGTATCTTAATTTCTTTATTATAAATTTTAAGAAAGGCTTCAAAATGAAATTATCATAATAATTCAGAAATGTCAATGGTTCAATAATTATTTTTATACATTTTAATTTTGGAAATAATTTTTTCAAATATCTTTTATTTATTGATCTCACATGTCCCCACATATGCTTGCCACATTGTGGGCATTTTGATAATTCCAATTTTTCCTTGTAAGGAGCTGTGACTATTAGATGTCCACCTTTTCTTAAAACCCTAGTAAGTTCTTTACATGACTTGTTTAAAATTCTTTGTGGTAAATGTTCTATTACTTCACAACAAAAAACTGTATTAAATGATTCATCTTCAAATTTCAAATTACTGATTTCACCGTAAATAACATTATTTTTTGGTGCGATATCAATGCCAATGACATCTTCAAAACCCATATTAGATAACAGATTGATTAATGCACCACTTCCAGCACCACTATCTAAAATAGGACTCTTAATATATCTTTTTATTAATTTAATTATTTCTTTACTTACTCTATCACCGTAATATCTAGCTATTTTTTCATGAAATTCTTTTATTTCTTTTAAATCAGACTTCATGTTATTACCTTTATTTTATTGCAGACATATGTCCCTGCCAATCTGTCGGTGTTTCGATTTTCCTTAAATTCTGTTTCTTAAACCATCTTTTTATTTCATTTTTTGTATAACAATTATAAATTGGTACAGATAAATTATCAAACCAATCAGTTTGTAAAACTCGTAGAGGGTACTTGGCATGAAAATTAAAAATAATTTTTTCTGCAAACTTTCTTGTTATTGGTATTTTTTTAAGAATTAAATAAGGGTAATTAAAAAATACACGCTCTATGACTGATAAAAAAAACGATATGTGGTATAGAAGATAATAAGGCAATCTAGTAGTGATACTCCTTATTTTTTTAAATGTCGGTAATAACCAAACTAGTTTATCTTTTTTATATACCCATATAAAAATCGATCCACCTTTCTTTAATAGTGGTGTTAGTTTTTTAAAACCTTCATATGGTTTAGGAAGATGATGTAACACCCCAAAAGAATATATAAAATCAAATGTTTTTGGTTTTAATGGTAAGTTGTAAATATCGCTTTGAATAAAATGCGCTTTATTATTTTTATTAATCTTAGCAGCTACGTCAACAGACTCACTTAAATCAACACCAATCATTTCGCTCCCATATTTTGTAGCATAAAATATATGCCTTCCCATACCACAACCAACATCTAATCCGAATTTTTTCTTAAAAAACTCAGGTTTTTTCGGATTTATATAAAATAAAAAATTTTTTTCCCACTCTTTATACATTTGAGAAAATGTTTTCCATTCCCAACTAAAACTTTCTAATGTTTTTTGTTTAATATCTCGTTTATCATTTTCACTAAAATTTATTGATATTTTATATTTCTTAAAAAAACCAGGATATTTCTTCAATAAATTTCTCTGGTATTTTATAGGCAAAATGCGTGGAATTCCGTTTATAATAGGATATTGGGAAGAACATTTTTTGCATATTAAAAGGCCTTCTTTAACTTCATTATTATATTTTTTAAATATTTTACAAGTCAATTTTTTTTTACATTTTGGACAAATCAAAAATTTCAGAAGCCTGAGTTTAATAATTATCACCTTATTTTTTTAATTAATGAAAGTAATCCACCTTTCAAATAGAAACTTGTTCTTCGTAAATCTCTCAAACTTCTAACAAGAAGCTCTAGTTTTGAATAATTCCTTCGAATAATTCTCCAATTTAATTCTTTATGTATTTTTAGGATTAAATCACGTGGAATAGTATCGCATGCATAAGCCTTGGGATTATCATGCCCTAATAAAGTGTCCCAAGGTTCGTTCCCAGTTATCATACCTTTTTCAATACAATAATCCCATATTTCTGTTCCAGGGTAAGGTGTTGTTATAAACAAGTTTGTGTAATCAATAGGATTATCAAAAATAAATTTTTCTGTCATTTTTACATCATCCAAAGTTTCTGTAGGCGAACCTATCATAAAATAACCTAGAATTTTTATTCCAACTTCTTTACTTAATTGTATAGCTCTCTTATTCATTTCAACTGTTGTTGTGTTTTTCTTTAATAAACTTAAAATTCTTGGGCTTCCACTTTCAAATCCAAATTTAATTAATACACAACCCGACTTTTTCATTAATTGTAGTAATTCTTTATCTACTCTGTCTACACGAGAAAGGCATGACCATATGATTTTTTCATTCAATTTTGAATCTATCAATTTTTGGCACAAATCTACAACTCTTTGTCTGTTTGCTGTGAAGGTATCATCAAAAAAAGCAAGACCTTTCAGTTTATACTTTTCAACAAGATTTTCCATTTCAGAAAAAGTATAATTTGCACTATGAAATCGGTATGGTTGTGGTGTATTAGCACAGAATGAACATTTGTAAGGGCATCCTCTTGATGAGATTAGACCTAAGCTTGGTGCTCCCCATTTACCAAAAATCCCCTCTTTTTTATAAAATTCAATATTCATTAGATCTCGAGCTGGGAATGGTATTTCATCGATATTTCGTTTAAATGGTCTTTTTTCTGTGATTATAATCTTTCCATTGTTTTTAAAAGCAATTCCTTTAGTTTTTTTCAAATTATTATGATTTAATCTTTCATTTTTGTATAGATCTACCAAATCCCTAAATGTTTCTTCACCCTCACCAATGACTGCTATATCAAATAGACTTTCTTTTAATGTTCTTTCTGGCAGAATTGTAACATGAGCACCACCTATTATTAAAGTTACTTCTGGAAAATTTTCTTTACAAAATTTTGCTATCTCATATGCTAAAGGTAATACAGGTGTTGTTGCCGCAATTCCTATCATATCAGGTTTAAACTTTTTTAATTCATGTTCAACATCATCATTTGTATTCCCATCAATAATTTTAAAATTAGCTTCTTTTTCATGTTTTCTTACATATGAAGCTATGTATCCTAAACCAAATGGTGTTACGAAATATCCACTAAATTTTCCAGGACTTACTAACGCAATTTTTATCATAATTTTACCCCAACATAATTCATTCAAATAGTTATTTTAATATTTTTTTTGCAGTTTTTAATAACTTAACAAAATCATCAAAATTTTTAATTTCTTTTAATTTACCCATGATAACTTTTCTCCTAAGGTAAAATCTTCTTTTTGCATATTTTTCTAATTCTTCTAACTCTTTTGAACTTAAATTAGGAAGATTCATAAGTGCTTTGCTTGCTGGATCTAAGTTCTTTGTCAGATTTTTATATTTGTTTTTTATCAACCAATTTTCCTTTTCAGCAACTTTCTGCAGTTCAGTTCCAGGAAATGGTGTTGCAATTGAAAAAAGAACATAATCTACACCCAAGTTTATTGCCTTTTCTATACTTTCCATTACATCTTCTTTAGTTTCTAGAGGACAAGTACCAAACATTAAGTTTATCTCAGGTTCTATACCAACTTTTTTCAAAATCTTGATCGATTTATAAATGTTTTCTACTTTTATGTCTTTTTTAACATAATCAAGAACCTCTTGATTAAAAGACTCTACACCAAGAGCCACAAATTTGCATCCTGCTTTTTTAAGTAATCTTGCTGTTTCTTCTTCTATAAAATCTACTCTAGATAAAATACCAAACTCTATTTTAAATTTTTTAATACCATTGAGAATTTTTTTGATTCTTTTTTTGCCCCAAAGGAACATATCATCCATTATAAAAATGCTTTTATAACCAAGTTTAGAAATTTCTTCAAACTCTTTTATTATGTCTTTTGCACTTCTTATTTTAATTGGAGGTTTTTTACCATCATGATATTTTTTCCACTCTAATTCCCTGGCCCACGATATTGAATTTGGAACACAAAAATAACATCTAAAAGCACAACCTCTGCTAGTTAGAATTACAGTATAAGGTTTTTTACTTAACTTAGGATTATAAAATTCATTCTTATACTTTTCAATAAGCTTCCTATTAGGAAATGGTATAACATCTATATCTTCAATAATACCGAATGATTTATTATTGATTATCTTCTTACCTTTTTTGTATGATAATCCTTTTATTTTGTTTAGATTGCCTTTTTTATCTAATGCTTCTATCAAATTTCTAAATATTATTTCAGCCTCTCCTCTAACCACAAAACAATTTTTATCTAGTATAAACTCTTTTGGAGTTCTTGTTGGTTCTGGACCAAAGAATATTATAAATGCATTTTTCCTTAGCTTTCTTATTATTTTTGCAATTTTCACATCTAATTTTCTAGAGAGTAAAACACTATGAAACACAAAAACATCAAAATCAGATTTTTTGATAAATTCTTTGATGTCTTCTTTTTCTATGGTAAAATCTTTAAATTCTATATCATGGCTCGGAACCATTGATGCTAGATATAACATTGGTAGTTCTGGTTGTGAATATAATTGATAACTACAGCCGAAAATTCTTTCTACAACTTTCTTTTCAGATGGTGGTATTAGGAGTAATATTTTCACATTATCACTTTATTTCTAAAACATCACAACCAGCACATATTTTTTTCTGGTTTTTTCTAAATAGCATAAATTCATTGTTGTTCCAAATTTTTTTAATCTTTTCAGTTTTCAAATCACCAATTTTTAGGTGAGGTAGATTACAACAGGGAGTTACAAATCCTTTGAAATTTACATAACAATAATCAAAGGTTTTGGGACAAAATTTACCAAACCTGTGAAGACTTTTTCTAAATAATTTATATAGTTTTCTATTAAGACCATAGAAAAGAGCAAGTGGAACAAAATCTACTTGAACACCAAGTTTATTGCCTAGTGCTTCAGCCTTTCTAAAGATCTTTTTTTCTTCGTTTATCGTGGGCCTTTTAAGTTCTTTAATAAATTTTTTAAATCTTATGTCTAGCCTTGCTAGATTTACGTATTTAACACCTTTTTCTGCAGCATATCTAATTACATCGTAAACATCCTTTTCTCTATTTTTATGTAAGGTTGTTTGTAAAACAATTTCTGGTTTTTTCTTACCTTTTAATTTTAATAGTTGTTCTATATTATCTAAAACAGAAACGTTCCAATGAGCTAATACATTTTCTTCAATACTATCAATAGAAAAAACTATTTTATCCAAACCACTTTTTATTATTTTTTCTTGCATTTTCTTATTTAATAACAAACCATTGGTTGTTAATCTAACTTTAAATCTCTTTTTCTTACAATATTTAATCATATCTATAAGTTTAGGATGAACCAATGGTTCTCCCCAACCTGTAAGAACTATTTCCTTCATATTTTTAGCTAGATTGTCAACAGTTTTTTTAAAGTCACTAAATTTCATATCTTTGTATTCAACATTCAAGTATTTTCTTGGACACATTTTACAATTAAGATTGCATCTGTTTGTTACTTCAAACTGTACAGTAGAAGGGGCCTTAGGCACTTTGTATACTACCCTATTAACAGCTTCTTTTATCATGATTTCTTCCTCATATCAATTGTTCCTTTCAAATATCCTATTGCACTTATTGTATCTCTTAAGATAGCTAATAAAGGAAATAATAAGAAAGATATATCATCCTCCAAAACAGATATTCTTATTGTTAATGGCATTTGTATAATGATTAAAACAATAAATAAAGTAGTAGCTACCAATGTTGTTATGGGTATAAGTAGTAATGAAAAAATGAAAATCAGAGTTAATGAAACTTCAAACATCATTAATTTGTCTGTTTGATAAAGATTGGAATTTTTTAATCTTGGTCTGAAATAACCATAGGCCCAATGTCTTTTGATATAAGACTTCATATCATCATACCAAAAGTGCTTTACTGCAACATCCTTTCTTAAAACCAATTTTTTACCAAACGCTGTTATTTTATTATTTATATCAGCATCCAAACAAGAATTTATTAAAGTTTCATCAAACAAACCAAGTTTCTTGAATACTTTCTTTCTATATATCAGATTCGCGGATGTTATATGATTCACATATTTACTTTTTTGCTTTGTGTATCTCCATTCATGTTCATAACCAGTTAATCTTGCAAGAAGTTTTTTCGTGTTAGCAGTTTTTAAAATTCCACCAACACCCCAAACATCAGGATCTTTAAATTCAACCATTAATTTTTTAGCCCAATTTTTAGGGATTATAACATCAGACTCGGCTATTGCTATAAAATCGCCTTTAGCGTGTTTTATACCAACATTCAATGCAGAAGATTCACCACCATTTTTCTTTTTAAAAACTTTGATTCTTCTGAACCTTTTTGCAATCTCATAAGTCTTATCAGTAGAACCATCATCAACAACAATAATTTCATTTATTCTAATGTTTTGATTTAAAACAGATTTTATAGTTTTAGCTATTGTTTTTTCAGCATTGTATGCAGGTATTATCACAGACACTTTCATAATATCATCTCATCATATCCAATAACATTTTCAAACCATTTAAATTAACCTTTATATCACCTATTGATTTCATACGTGCTATTGTCTTTAATAAATACCTAGGTCTGAAATAAAATTCTTTATAAGCAATTGAATAAAAACCTTTAACTTCTCTTTCATTCAAATAATCAGTTAAAATAATAGGTTTACTTTTTGTTTTGCTAGTCACATAACTAGCCTTGTCCCAATCTTCGATTTTTATGCCTCTTCTAATAAGGTTATCATATAATTCTGATCCTGGGAAAGGTGTGCAAATAGAAAACTGAGCAAAATCAGCATCTATTTCCTTTGCAAAATTAATTGTTTTTCTGACTGTTCTTCTTGTATCACCTGGTGAACCGATCATAAAATAGGCAACAGTTAAGATACCTGCTTTTCTTGTTAATATGAATGCGTTTCTAGCCTGCTCTATGGTTATATCTTTTTTAAGGTTGTTAAGAATCTTTTGGTCTCCACTTTCAACTCCGTAAGATATTATATAACAGCCAGCCTCCTTCATTTTTTCTAAGAGCTCTTTGTCAACATGATTTACTCTGGTTTCACAACTCCAAAGTATTCTTATATCATTTTTTATAAACTCATTACAAAGTTTGATTGTTCTTTCTCTGTTTATTGTAAAACTATCATCATAAAATAACAATTCTCTTATTCCCAATTTTTCTATAAGATACTTAATTTCATTCACTATTCTCTCAGCACTTTGCGTAATGTATTTTCTTCCAAAAATAGATTTAAAACAAAATGTACATCTATAAGGACAACCCCTGCTAGTCATCATTGCCATATAAGGCAATTTTTTGCCATGTGGTGGAAACGGCCTATATTTTTTAATTGGAAGAAGATGATAAGCAGGCATAGGCAAACTATCTAGATCTTTAATTGGAGGTCTAGGTTTGTTTGTTTTTATTTTGCCTTTGCTTCTATAACATATTCCTGCTACTCTACTAAGACTTCTTTTTATTTCTATTGATTTTACTAGTTCAGCAATTGTTTTTTCGCCTTCACCAAATACAACAGCATCAACTTCTTTAATATCTTTTAATGTTTTTTGTGGAAGAACTGTTGAATGTGGTCCACCCATTATAATGAAACAAGATTTATTGATTTTTTTAATAGTTTTTGCTGTTCTTACAGCAGAATTGAATGTAGGAGTCATTGATGTTATACCAACAATATCAAATTTAGCTGCTTTTCTAGCAGTCTTATCCTCATCAATACCTAAAGCCTGTGCATCTATTATTTTAACTTTATGACCCTCTTTCTCTAAAACTGCTGCAATAAAAGCAAGACCTAAAGGCGGTTGAGGAAAACTAGTTCTCATAGCCGGATTTATTAGAGCAATCTTCACAAAACCACTCATATTGTATTTTATCTTAATATTTTAAAAATAGAGATAAAGATTTAAAACCTTTTTAAATATTTAAACTTATATAGTGGTTATATGATTTCTGAAAAAAGACTAGAGATTATATTTGTTGTTTTCTTAGTTATTTTAAGTTTTTACTACATGTATCTATCTTTTGGAACAAATATGCTAGGAGAAGATGAAGCATATTATTATTCTTTAGCAAAAGACTTCTTCCAAGGTAAATTTGACATTTTTGATGTAACAGGCGTGCCAGTAGTTCCTCAGGCTATTTTTATGCCGTTGTTATATTCTTTTTTCTTTTTAATAGGCGGGCCACTGTTAGGAATAACAAAGTTTATTAGTGCACTTTTCGGTTTTTTAACCTTAGTTGTAGTTTATCTTATTGGCAAAAAATTTAATATTCTTTATGGGTTATTTTCTGCCATTTTGTTGTTTTCCATTTCCATGTTTGTGCACTTTATGATGATAGCATATATTGAGATTCCAATTGCATTCTTTTCTGTATTATCAGTTTATTTATTTCTAACATTAGATAGTCTAAAAAAGGCACTTTTTACAGGAATAATTCTTGGTATAGCTTTCTACACAAAGTCTAGTGCTTTGCTTTTTGTTGGCATATTAATTTTATATATGCTTTTCCTTTTTTTCTACAGAAAAAACAAAAATTATCTAAAAATTGCTATTTTAACTTTAATAACATTTGCATTAACAATAACGCCGTTTGTAGTAAGGAACCTAACACTTTATAATTATCCATATGTCCAAGGTTTGAATTCCCTTTTTAAGCCCTATGTTTTGGAAAAATTTGATTCCGGATGGTTAATAGAACTGTTTAAACTTGTTTCACCTGTTAGGCCATCTCTACAGACTTACACTTCAACATTTGGTTGGTTAGTTTTTGCCCTTTCTCTGTTTGGTTTCTCTTGGTTGTTATTGAATTGGAAAGAAAATAAAAAAGAGAGCAATCTATTGTTGTTATTATTTTTGTTCATTATAATTTTTGTACTTTCTTTTAATTTTATTTATTATATAGGTTTCATTCGACTTGAAACAAGATACTTTTCCATAATTTTTCCGCAGGTTGTGTTGTTAGGAGGCTTTTTCTTATGGAAGATGAAAGAATGGAATAAATGGCTGTTATTAATAATTTTACCGATTTTATTATTTAGTGTTTGGTCAAGCGTCACGGTTGTGCAAGCAACGGCTAGTTCACAACGTTATCCCGACGATTATGTAGAAGCTTTAACATGGGTTAAAAAAAATACACCAGAAGATGCACTTATTTTTACAACCTATTGGGGGAGTCTTAAATATTATGGAGAAAGAGATAGCATATGGAGTAATATAAAAGGGTTCCCAGAAATGATGACAACTAACAATGGCACTTTTATTTACAATATATTGAAACAATATAATATATCTTATATTCTTATCTGGAGAAATACTATGGCTCAGGATTATGTTATTCCTGAGTCTAACCTCTGGGGTGTTTTTACATATAATTTTGCCAATGTTGTATCAACAGATACAGAACATTTTGATAATGTATTTTCAAATCAAAATAATTGGATATTCAAATTGTTATAAATTTTTAAGAACATTTTTATAAACTTTTAAAATTTTGTTTACAGTTTTTTCCCATGTGAAATTCTTTTCAATATGTTTTCTTGCCTTTTTCCCTATCTTTTCCCTTTCTTTTTCAGTTGTTTTAAACACTGCTTTTTCTAAAGATTTTTCCAAACTTTCTACATTTCTAGGTTTCGCATAAATAACTAATTCTTTGGGTGCTATTTCTGGAACTCCGCCTACTGGACATGTTATCAGAAGTTTCCCACAAGCCATGGCTTCTAAACAAGAAATAGAAGTAGCTTCTATTAGTGATGGTATAACAATAATGTCAGCTGCATTATAAATTTTTGGCATATATCTATAAGGTAAAGAGCCCATGAAATGTACATTTTTTTCCAGGCTTAATTTTTTAGTTATTCTAATTAATTCATTTTTTAATGGCCCATCACCGTAAATTATAAGATGTATATCTTCTTTTCTATTTACAACTTTTTTCAAAGCAGGAATTAAAAATTGTAAACCGGTTTTTGGAACTAATCTTCTTGTTGATACTATGTGAAAACCTTTAGGCCATTTTGAAGGTTTTCTAACTTTCATTGGTTTAAACATTTTTATGTCAACACCGTTTGCAACAGGAAAAAATCTTTTTGAATCAGCATTCATGTGTTTTACAGCTAATTTTTTCGTGTATTCATCAGCAGTTATACATGCTGCAAAAGGAACTTTAACTGCTAGATGTTCTCCTGCATCATAAAAGGCAGCTTGAAAAAAAGGATACATCTGATAAAGTTGTTTGTGATATGTTCCATGCCAACTCCAAACAATTTTTTTAGGTCCAGCTCCCAATAATGCTGCGAATAAAGAACCCTGAACATGAGGATGAATTATATCATAATCATCTTTATGTTTCTTCCAAAAATTCCTTCCAGCTATTAACCAGAAAAATTGTCTTTTTAGGTTAGTATAACCAGGTATGTATAATTTTTCCATTCTTTTTTTCCAATCAATTCTTATTATGTGAAGTTTTTCTATAAATTCTTCTTTTGGTTGTTTTGGTATGGCACCAGTTATTATATCAACTTCCTGACCTCTTCTCATCAGTTCTTTAGAAACACTTGCTATCCAAGTTTCCAAACCGCCTCTGGTTGGCCAAAACAATTCATAGAACATTGCTATTTTCATTTTGTTAGCCTTATCATAAGGTTGACTATGCGTTTTGATGCTTTACCATCACCAAATGGATTCTTCCAGTTTCTTTTCTTATTCATCATGGTGTTTACAGCATTCAAAACTTTTTTTGGATTTTTAATACCAGCTACAATATTTGCACCGACCATCACGCTTTCAGGTCTTTCTGTTTCAGATCTAAACGTAACACATGGTGTTTTTAATGTACATGCTTCTTCTTGTATGCCACCTGAATCTGTAACCACAACTTTACAATTTTTCAAATATTTCAAGAACTCAAAATACCCAACAGGATCTATTATTTCTAAATTTTTATCTTTTTTTAGAAAGAGGTATAATCTTTTTCTTATTAATCTATATTTGGCACGTGGGTGTATTGGCCAAATAATAGGCATATCAAATTTTTTAGACACCATTTTTATAGATTTTATAAGAGTTTTTAAAATTTTCGGATTATCAACATTCTCAGATCTATGAGCTGTGAGTAAAATAAACTCTTCAGGCATTTCTAGAGACATTTTCTCTGCTATTTTCATATTAAAATTCACAGCATCTACTATCGTGTTTCCAGTAACAAATATTTTTTTCCTGTCAATTCCCTCTTTTATTAGTATTTTTTTAGTGTATTCTGTTGGAACGAAAAGATAATCACAAATATGATCAGCAATTACTCTGTTAAACTCTTCAGGCATTTTTCTGTTATAAGATCTTAACCCAGCTTCTTTATGGATTGCAGGAATACCTAATCTAGTTGATACGATCGAGGCAGCCGGTACCATATTTGCATCACCATGTATAAGAACACAATAAGGATCTTCTTTAACTAATATTTTTTCCAACCCAACTGATGCTCTACAAATTTGTTCTGCGTGGGTTCCAGAACCTATGTTAAGATTGTATTTTGGAATAGGTAGCTCAAGTTGTTCAAAAAATATATCATTAGTTCTATAAGCTATTGGAAAAATTTTTACTATTTTAGATATCATGGTTGTTAATAAATCCCTTGATCTTAATGATATCAATTGTCCAGTATGAACTATAAAAAATTTTTCTTCCCTTCTTTTCAATTCACGTACAATTGGAGATATTTTTATTATTGTTGGTCTTATATCAATTGGTATACAAAACATGTACAAACCTATTGTATATTAAAACCCAAAAGGTATTAAAATCCCATTCTATATTTAAATCCTTCTTTAAGAATAAAAATAAGTACCCCAGCTTCAACTTTTATGCCCCTTGTAATACCAGATATTTTTTTATATCTTACATTAACAGAAACTTGGCCTATTTTTAGTTTGTTTTTTATAGCAGACACCAACATAGAATTTTCTACAATATATCCTCCATGAACATCCATTTTTTCAACTGCCTTTTTAGTTAAACCTATTAAACCACAATTGGTATCTTTTAGTTTTGTTCCAAATAAAACATTGAAAGTGTTTTTCCATATAAAGTTACCTAGTTTATGTCTAAATGGTATTTTAGAAAAGTTCCTATAACCAATAACAAAATCATTATTCTTAAGAGCTTCAAGAACTTTTATACATTCGTTTGGTTCATACTGTAGGTCAGCATCTATGATAACTATATTTTTTATACCTTTGTTTTTTTTAATATAATTAAAACCGGTTTTTATTGCTTCACCTTTTCCTTTGTTCTTTTCATGTCTCAGAACAATACCTTTGTTTTTTTTAGCTATTTCATAGGTCTTATCAGTAGAACCATCATCAACAACAATTATTTTATTAAA
>CAYGBE010000020.1:0-5617 GCA_964348065.1 uncultured archaeon | reverse complement strand
AAATGGCGGAGGCGAATGGGAATCGAACCCACCCGGGACCTTATCAGCCCCACACTGGTTTTGAAGACCAGGGGCACCACCAGGCACCAGTCACCTCCGCAAAGGCTTTGTTTATTATTCTATCGAATATCATAATATAAAATCCGTTTCGTTAGGTCAATGAGCAGTTGGCCGGAACTTTGCTTTTCTTCGACATTGACCGAGCTAAAAATTCAGATTGGCCCATTCCCTTCGATTCCACTCAGGGTAGACTCACTGACCCTTCGGCTGCGCTCAGGGCTTCAGCTAATTCAGGACAGGCTTTGAAATTGGCTTTGTTTTGGGTTTGTTTGGGTTTGTTTTTCTGATTTTACCAAGTGTCCACTTTCACATATTTACTTATTATAAAAGAGCTTACGTTGATTTGAGCGTACTTGACTTTGGGTTTGTTTTGCATAAAAAGGTCGATTTGTAGAGGATTCTCTACAGTTGTAGAGAGGCCGAGGACAGATGACAGACGACAGATGACAGAAGGCAGGTGCCTTATAGGCACGTAAATAAATGCTGCCTTATAGGCAGGTAAGTTAGTGAAGAATGAGCTAAATTGCCTAAAGTGAGCTAAATCCGCCGGGGCGGATAAAGTTGGATTCTCAATACACATGATTGATAATTCCCATAATGGGGTTTTCACGAATATTGAATATTTTCTATTGACTATTGACTAATTCGACTGGGCCGACTGGCTCTAAGTACTTGCTGCGCTGCAGCTTACGACATGCAGGTAATGGCAAAATCCGAAATCCTAATCACTATCCGCCTACGTCAAGACTACGGCGGACAAGAATTCTAAATTCACCCGCCTGAGGCGGGCAAGAACCCAAATTACACAAAATTAAATGTTCAAAACGGTTCCCTGCCAAAGGCATGCAAGGATTCGGACCTGCTGGCCATGCCGGGCTGAGGCGAAAAAGTAGCGCCTCTATAATTAGAGCTATCTGCACTTTTGATGCGAAAAAAGTCCTCGAATATGGATTAAAGATTCTCGTAACTCGATTTGGGAAAGTAAGTTAAAAATTTTTTAAAAATTTTGATTTTTGTTATTAGGTATCAGCGTTTTTGATTGAAAATACTCGATACTGGATACTCGATTCTCGATGCTGGATGTAATTCCGAGGCCAGGTCCCTCGACTGCCCCTTCCCTTCGACTGCGCTCAGGGTAAACTCGATGCGGTCAGGGCTTCGGCTATCTCAGGGCAGGCTTTATCGCAGAGACTTGCTTTCGTCCACAAGCCCAACGAAACGGCCTTTTTCAGAAGCTGGCTAAGAACGGTTCTTGTTAGATGCGGATTAGCAAGGATTCTTGAGTGGATTAGAGATTAGAGATTGGCTTCTGCGGTTTATCGGGAAAGAGAACGTAACTTAGATGCAACCGGTCTGTCGAATTGCCCAAAATTAAGTGATAATTGAAGCATTGTGCCGGTTGAGGAGACAGTTGAGAGCGAGGTCCCTCACGGGGCTGGTGGCTTCTTTTGAATAAAATCCTTAAATTGTTCAAGATAACCCAGATAGTATAAAATTGTGAGCAGAGCTGCAAAAACTACGATAAGATAAAGAATACCCTTTATACATCGCCCGATTATAGATGCTTCAACTTTTCTCTGGTTAAAACCGAGTCGGCCAATTAAAACAAAAGGTAAATTAACAATATCAACAAATATACGATGAATCCAATAAAGTGGATTCAATGTTCTTAACAAAGCATTTGTTGAATCTTTTGAATAAGCACTTATAGTTCTTACAATAAAATCCATCAACATATTTGGTGAAACATTGTAATGACTTAAATTGTGGAAATTATATAACAGGCTAATTGATTGTTGATAAAAAACACCTGTCGCAGGTGGTGGAGAATATGTAATAGATGGATCAATACCTGCAGTAATCATTATTATATACACCTCATCCAAGTCCTTATTTATTTCAGTGCGAGCATGTGCAGCTATTTCATTTTCAATTTGGTCACCAAAGCTATAGCGGAGATTGTCAAAATATTGTTGCATTGAAATGCTAAATTTTTTAAGGAGTTCTAATCGGCGTTTGTTTTCCCAAATTGTAATACTCTTCAAGTATTTCATATAATATTCGTTTCCAAAAGTACTTATAATATCAACACGCCATTTTAACGATTGCCTGCCCGAGTGCAATATACATAAAAGGGTTTCTCTGACCAGAAAAACAACCTCTGCGCGCCGTTTTTCGGAATCCTTCAAAATCAGCTTATTATGCAAGCATAATGACGGTTGGATTGGACCGTCGCCTAAATCAAATCACTTCATAAGGCGAGAAGAAATTATCCATTTATTTGTAATTTTTTGCTTGACAGGGGGGAAATTTTGTTGTATTTTGGCAGAGTACAACTGCGGTTGGGATTACTCTGAATGACGATAAGTTCGGGATGTCATATGTAAAACTTATATACTGAGAGTATTAAAATGGCAAGTCCTGTCCTAGATGCTATAGGCGTTATTTTAATCTTGGTACCAGTCATAATTGTATTGTATTGTTTATTTAAAAAAGGATGCAAATTGTATTCTTTATTTAAAAAAAGGCATACAATTGGAAACCAGTTGACTCAAAAAATGAAAGCAAAAGGGTTAAACCAGATTTGCCAAGCAGAAACAATTTAACCGACGTTAAAATCAGTGCTATGCGAGTTTCTGAGCAAGCGAAACAGAAGACTATACAAGACTCCCAACCCAAAGCGTCGTCACAAGGTGTAGGTCTCGCGGATCAGAGTGAGCAAGTAATAAACATAAATAATATATTTATATCATATCGCAGAAGCGACAGTGCTGATGTTACTGGAAGAATTTATGACAGACTGATTCAGCAGTTTGGTAGAGATAAAGTTTTTAAGGACGTGGATTCAATTCCGCTAGGGATTGATTTTAGGAAACAACTGGACAAAGTTGTTAGTGGCTGCAAAATTCTTTTGGTGGTTATAGGAAATCAATGGTTAGAGACAAAAGACTCTCAAAGTAAACGTCGCCTTGACAATCCAAGAGATCATGTGAGAATAGAAATTGAGTCAGCCTTGCAGAGTGGTGTTCCTGTTATCCCAACTCTTGTCAGAGGTGCTAGTATGCCGTCTGAGGATGACCTGCCATCCAGTCTGAAAGACTTGGTATATCGAAACGGGATATCTGTTAGAGTTGATCCCGATTTTCATAAAGACATTGATCGATTGATTGCAGGGATTGAAACCCATCTTAAGGGTCAAATAAACAAAAAGTAATATATACCTACCTTTCAGTTCAACCCGACAAGCTTAGTTAGCATGATTTTCGAACTTTTGACTTAAAGGTGAGTTTGGCGCTTTTTTAAAGTTCAGTTGTACGGCATCGCTTGTGGGTTAGCTTTTTCATTACGCGCGGTTCAACGGAATTCAATAGAATACACGAAGTTCCCTGCTGATTAGGGGGAAAAGTGAAAATTTGCAGGAGAACTCCCATCCACTTCGCTCACTGCGTTCGCTCAGTGGTTGCCACCTGTCATTATTGAGGAGTGAGCTAAAGTGAACTAAAGTGAGCTAAAGTAAATTAAAGTGCCTAAAGTGATCTAAAGTGAGTGGTCCGGCCAAGCATTGGTCTTTTCTTCAGCGGGCGGGATTGTATCCTCGCCGCATGAATTCCAAGTCGTCGGTGCCGTCGGTGACGGGCCAGCGAATACAATCGGGATAGTCCACATAGGTCATTTCGAGGGTGCTCTTCTGCTTCCACTTGTGCTTAACCGCATGGCTGTCGGAGAAAGCCAGGACACTGAGCTGGCCGTGCCGTACGACAATGGGGTCCCACCATCGGTCTCCTTGCTTCTCCAGATTCCAGGACCCCCAGTTCCAGCCGCCCACATCGGTTTTTTCTTCGAGGAATACGTACTTGATGCCGGGATTCTTGATCTGCGTGAGCTTCTTGTAAGAAGGGTATCCCCACTGTTGTGTCAGCCAACTGGCGGCGCCGGTGCCGACATCACCGTTCATGCCTCCGGGAATGCCATAGCTGCGATGTGTCATTTCGGTTCTGTGTCTCCTGTCGGAGGGGCAGTGATAGAGATCGACATCCAGCACGTAGGGGAACAGGGCGCCGCGTTCGCAACCTCGTTTCTTATCTTCCAGAGTGGCCTCGGCGCCCGCAACTACGGTGCCATCCTCTTTCTGGGGCAGCCCGACCCAGTCATAGCCTTGGCTTGGCGAGGAGGAGTGCCCGTCATGGCCCCCGATCAACCTGTCATCGTTGTCCTGGGCGTACAGAATCCAGGCCAGGACCAGTTGATGTTGATTGGACAGACACGCGCTGCACGCCGCCTGTTTCCTCACCCTGCTCAAGGCCGGTATAAGGATACCCATCAACAGGGCAATGATGGCGATGACCACCAGCAGCTCTATGAGTGTAAAACCGTATCTTCTTTCCATAACGACAGCCCGATACAAATATTAGTCCGCAAAAGCCTGCCTTCGGCTAAATAATAAATCATCCTTAATCAAAAATCAATTGAAAAGTCCCGAAGGATGGACAGGTTCTCCTGCCCATGTGATTTATTATCCTCCAAATGGGCAAGCGAGAGCTTCGGCTAATTCAGGACGGCATCTATAAGGTTTAAATTAGCACATTCAATTCTGTTTGTCACGAATTTTCCGTGAAAATAGGCGTTATGAATGTTACGAGTTTTTGAGCTGTTCGTAGAAGACCATGGTAGGTGAGCCGCCGAAGCTGATGCCCATCCAGGCGGCCTCGTCAATCTCATCCTGGGTGAAGCCCTTTTCTTTTGCTTTTTTCAGGTGCATTTTGAGGCACGGCTCGCAGCGCATGGCAACCGATAGCGCAATGGCTATGGCCTGCTTGGTATAGGCGTCCAAGCCGTGGGGTGAGCTTGCTGAGCCGAGGAAATCTATGAATTTGGCCTTAATCTGAGCGATGTCAGACTTGGGTGAACCAGGTTGAGCTGAACCTTCCTCAGTCCCTGATCCGGTAGAGGTTACAGCGTCTGCACAACAGGGGACTTCCCCGGCTTGAGGCTCAGTGGAAGAAGGTTGCAACTGCTTTTTTGTCGGCGAGATTTCTTCGGTTAACCCTCGTACCTCGTCAACCGGCACCACAGGTGTGCCGGCTAACCTTGGCGAAGGTATTTTTCGGCTGCCATCGGTTTTAATTTGAACAAGTCCTGAACCTTTGCCAATGACCTTACCAATAACCGCAGCGGTCTTAATACCCTTACTATGCAGCGCTTTTAGAAAATCATCAACTTTGTTTTCTGCAATCGCTATCAGCAGACCTCCGGAGGTCTGAGCATCGTAGCATATATCGACCATCTCCTGGGGCATTGACTCATCGGCGATTATGCGCTCGCTGCAGGATTCCTTGTTTCGCTCGATAGCTCCGGGTAATATCCCCGCTGCGGCATATTCGAGCACGCCGGGGAACAGCGGAATATTGTCCCAGAGAACCTCGACATCGACGCCGCTCGATAAAGCCATCTCGGCCAGATGACCACAGAGAGAAAAACCGGTAACATCGGTGCAGGCGTGCGCGCCAAACTCGACCATTAACTGAGAAGCGTTTTTGTTAAGTGTGGTCATCGACCC
>CAYGBE010000019.1:0-4538 GCA_964348065.1 uncultured archaeon | reverse complement strand
ACAACCATGCTGGAGTTATTCGTCATCTCCAGAGTTCTACTATTGCCCAATGAAACTTGTGAATTTCAAGATTTTGTGCTTCTGGGCGACAAGGAATACGAATCTTTGAACAAAGTGGCATCTGTACTACGTACCCAACATCCCCACATTTGAACCGTCAGTACACGCTCGCAATACAACCCAAGACCCTTTAGACCACAACACAACACTAACGTTGGATATGGTGAGCATAAAACTCCTTAAATGATATCTATCCCACTAAATCTCTAGTCATGTCTGCCGTGGATGTTGCCGTCAAAACCTACCGCAAACTCAAACTCCAAGACCTCAAAATCCTTCGCGCCATCGAAAAGCAGGCAAAGAAGTACCAGAATGTCCCACAGGACGTAATCGCGAGAATAGCGAAACTTCCCCAGCAGGAAGTCACGTTTAGGCTACCACGCCTAGAAAAGAAACGCCTCATCACCTGCTACACGGGTGCCTACACAGGCTACCACCTAACAACAGCAGGCTACGACACCCTTGCCATAAACCACCTCGTAAAGGCTGATATCCTCGAAGCCTTCGGAAAGAAGACTCTAGGCGTGGGCAAAGAAGCAGACATCTATGACGCCCTCACACCTACAGACGAACAAGTAGCAGTAAAATTTCACCGCATCGGCAGAACAAGCTTCAAACAGACTAAACGAAAACGCGGATACGTCACTACCTATCAATACACCCCAGACTGGCACCAACAATCTACAATCGCAGCAAAAAAGGAATACAAAGCCCTCAAATTTCTCCACCCCCACGGCGTAGCAGTGCCGCAACCAATAGCCCAAAACCGCCACCTCCTGGTCATGAGCGTAATAGAAGGCGCAGAACTACACCACCACAAAGAAATTCCTCATCCAGACGCCACACTAGAAGAAATCCTATTCAACGTCCGCCTAGTTTACCAAAAGGCAAACATGATCCACGCAGACCTGAGTCCCTACAATGTCATCCTGCAACCAAACATGCATATACTTATCATAGACTGGCCCCAGTATGTAACCCGCAAACACCTAAACGCGGAACGGCTACTACGCAGAGACGTCCGGAACATACTAAAATTCTTCCAAAACAAGTACAAAATAAAGACAAACCTAAAACAGGCTCTCATCTACATAAAGCAACCAAACGCCGTCCCCACTGAAAACTAGAACAACCAAGTCTAATAGAAAACCTATTTGCCTCATATTCTCTCTCTCACACACATGTACGCACTGCAAGACTCTAAGTGTTGGAGTCCATAGCCTCTGATGCGCGCGCGCTCTCCCAACTACCCTGACTCAGATTCATTACAATGTGATAGGCTCAATTCCACCAATCGAATTCGCTGTAACTATGATCTAAGGCATCGTAGATGGTTTCAAATAGAAAGTCGTATTCGAAGTAGTTGTCAAAATAGGGGTTGGACCACCAGACTACTTCATACTCTGTTGCTTCAACAGGCATATACGCCCCTTCATCTGTTTCGACGAGTAGCCATGCGTGATATCCACCACCCCAAGGTGATTCTCCGCACACTATGTAAGTATGATATCCTTCGTTTTCCAGTCTCCATTCGATGTAGGCACTCATCTCACTGCAATCAAAAACACCCATGACATAACTGCCCTCGATCCACTCCCACCTATCCAGATACTCATCTAAGTCGTTAACGCCAAATCTTTGTCTTGCCAGAGATGCGTAATAGAACTCGAATCTATTTTCTTCCCCTGTTTGTCGTAGATTGGATATTTCCCATTCCAAACCACTAATCTCCCACTCTAGATCGATAATCTCTGACTGTAAGGTGTCTATCTCCGATTCATAATCGGTAGAATTGCCTTCCACCCATGATTGAAGTAGGGTTTTGTTTCCATCAAGCCACATTATCAAGTTACTCTTGTCTGTTTGAAGAGCACTAACTCGGATTCCTAAAGTCCTATTGTTCGTCTTAAGAATGTCTATCTGGCTTGATAGACTCGAGTAACTCCAAAGACTTGAGATAGTAAGGATAACTACTACAGCAGCAAGAACTAGTAATCCAATACCGGCCTTTCCGATTCCTTTCTTAACTTCTGTCATATCAGGTCCTCAGAAACCAGTTGATTTCTGCATATGCGAACATGTCAGCAAGTTGATTTCTTAAATATTTTATTCTGATTTGAGACTATAGGCTGCTTGTTGGTTGAGATAGTAATGCGCGTAGAAGGTAGGTTAGGTGTTATGAATGGAAAATCTGAAAAACTGAAAAGGTCTTTGACCAGTGCATTCCGAACATTGTTAGTGTTGATATGGGGATTTGCTGCATTATTGTATCTTGGTTATCTTGGAAATCTTCACGTGGTAGAATTTCCTTGGAACATCCTTGTGGCAGTTCTTTGGCCAGTATTGCTATTTGCTGGCGCCATTTTTCTCCTGTTTCTTGGGGTAGGCGATTAGGCGCGCGCAAAATTTAACGTTTTTGTCACTCCACGCGCGAAAAATCAAGTAATTCAGTCTATCTTCATCCAAATGATTTTGATTCGCTAGAGAAATCTTGCCTAAGTTTTATATTCGTATTGACACGTTTCTTGTATAATGAAAGAAGAAAAAGGAAATGAGTGAAGTGTTGAAAGTCAAGAATTACATTTTGATATTGATCGCAGGCATCATATTTGCTAGCTTAGGCTTAGTGCCTTCAGCGAATCCCCAACCCTATTATGATGCTTATTTCACAAGTATTATGGTGACTCATGGAAATAACGATATTGAGCTTATCAGTGGCGGAACTGCTAAGGTCTATGATAGCCAAATGGTATGGAAGAACCTTACCTTCTACAATGAAAGATGTGGTGTCTTTGGAGCTGACCTATATACAAAAATCTACGTTGATGATACACCAGGCGGAACATCTAGTGAACGCTATGTTTTCAAGGGAGCTTACAGCAGCGATGATTGGCACTCGACTGCCTACGGTCCTGCACTCCATACATACAAAGTTGAACTTTGGTGGGATAGCGCTGGAACACACTACTTGGAAGATGTCGAATATTTCGACATAAAAGTAGTCAAACTCTTCGTAACTAATTGGTCTCCAGCAAGTTTGTCCATAGAGAAAGGGAAAACCACGCCATCTACTCTATCAGTTAGTTTGAAGAATGGCGGAAATGATTACATGTATAATGCAAAGGTATCAGTCGTTGATTCTGATGGGTTAGAGGTATCTCCACAGTCACAAAGTTTGGGTGACCTATCAAGTGGTGGAACGAAGTCCACAACCTTCCTCATAACTGCTCCAACTATTGCAGCACTGGGTGCACATACCGTATCATTCCAAATAGATTACGATGATTTCAGAGATGTTTCTCACTCTGAAACAAAAACAGCTCTTGTAAGTGTTACTAAACTGGGGACAAGCGTTACTTTAGATCTTGAGCCATCAAGTATTAAGATCGGAGATTCAACAACTATCACTGCCACACTGGTTGATGGGAATCACAATCCAATAGAAAACCAACAAACAACATTCTACATAGGAACAACAAATATCGGTACCGCATTTACTGATTCATCTGGAAATGCCGTTAAATCATATATGGCTAACATCGATGCTGGAACTTATGTAATAGAAGCTTCTTACGCCGAAAGTACAGACTATGGCCCAAGTGGTGCGACAAGCAATTTGATTGTAAACCCATTTACCACATCACTTACAATTGATGTTCCTTCCGCAACGCAAGGTAAAGAATGCACAATAAAGGCAACTCTGAAAGACGAGAATGGAAATCCAATACAAGGTGTAAGCGTTGAATTTCAGGTTTACGATGGAACTAGTTGGTCAAACATAGGCTCTGCAAACACTGATTCCAACGGGTTTGCTTCTGTAGGTCATACACCTCTAGAAATCGGAACACTTCAAGTTAAAGCAATGTTTAGTGGAACTACAAACTATGCTCTGTCAAGTAGTACATCAGCTGATCTAAATGCCGCTATGGATTATACTCCCTTCTATATTGGCGGTGGAATAATAGCCGTAGCCATCATTGGTGTAGCAGGATACATTGTCTTTCGTAGAAGAAAAAAAGCAATACCCACCCCGAAAACAGCGAAAGAAGTCTAAAACTCAGATGTCCTAGTTGCGTCCTCGAAAGAGAGAGAACTTGTCTGGATAGAAAACCTAGACTAATCCAATGAGAGAGAATATGGGTTATATTAAACGCGCGCGCTTTGGAGACGCCAACGGGCGAGCGAACGAAGTGAACGAGCCGTGTGTGTGAGAGAGAGAATTTGCCTCATATCTTAGATCTGACTAGGCTGACATCACTCAGACAGACACAAAACCACTATTTCCCAGCAGGAACAGCATCCAAACAGATAAACAAAACGTTATTCCCACGCAAGAGAATACTGCCATAGCTGGCAACAGGCTCATCCCTATAACACTCAGTAGCGCCTTCAAGCAAAACATTCATGTGTCCATCACACTTCACCATACGTCCGCGATACTCAACACCATTCTTCAAGACAATGGCAACATAGCTATT
>CAYGBE010000018.1:0-6599 GCA_964348065.1 uncultured archaeon | reverse complement strand
TCTCGTACCTGATGACCCTGATCCTCGACCTGGTCGGGTTGCTCTCGCCGGCGTTCTTCAGCGAGCACGCCACCTCGCAGGTTCGGCAGCCGACGCACTTCTCGATGTCGACCTGCAGTACCTTCTCCATCCCTCAGCCCTCCTTCTTCTTCCTCTTGGAGGCCAGCTTCTTCTGCTTCCCCAGGGCGTCTGCGACCTCCTTCAGCCCCAGCCCCTCCAGGGTGCCCCTGTAAGGCAGCCCGGTCTCGGCGTCCCAGCCCCTGAGGCTGTAGTACTCGTCCTTCATCTTCTCGAACTTCTCCCTGTCGAGCCTCCTCCCCTCCTGGGGGCCGTCGGGGACGGGGACCTCGAAGAAGAAGTCGGGTAGTGCGTCGGTCTCCCTCGTCCGCCCGTCCCTCACGACGATGGCCCGCTCCAGGTTGCAGATCCGCTCCGCTATCGCGAAGAGGCCCGCCTCGTCCATTGGGATCCCCGTCGCGGCCGTGTATCTCTCCGCCGCGAAGGCGTAGGAGGTGTCGCCGAACTGGGAACCCGGCGCGCCGACGCGACCCGGCCGGATCATGGAGGTGCAGTAGCCGAGGCTGTCCGCGATGGCGGCGCCGTTCATCTCGTAGATGAGGGACTTGGGCTTCCCCTCGTACGCCGTCGCCCTGATCGCCTCCTCGGTCCCGAACATCTCCTTCGACCAGGTGTAGGAGTCGGCTATCTCCTGGGGGTCGACGCCGGCGTAATGGTCCTTTGCCGGCTTCTCCCAGAGGACGACGTGGTAGGTCGTCGCCCTCAGGCTGTTCCCCCTGGCAGAGATCGCCTCGCCGAGGGCCGTCCCGGGCTCGGCCCGGAACTCGAAGGTCCTCATCGTCAGACCCTGGTTGTGGTATAGGTAGTCGACGGCGGCCTTTCCGAGCTTCTTCGCGAGGGCGACGGGGCCGTCGGCGAGTACCTCGCCGAAGCCCTCTCTGTAGGCTATCTTACGGACGGTCTCGAAGAGGGCCTCTGCGTTGCCCCTCTCAAAGGGGACACCGTCGAGGTCGTCGGCGGTGATCTTCCCGTCGTGGTAGAGGTGCATGAGCCAGGATACCGTCGTCGCGACCTCCTTGCTGTCCATCCCGAGGTCGGACATCATCCTGTGCGCCATGAACGCGGATTTGAGGTCGGTCATCCAGAGCTTCCACGGCCAGTAGGTGGGGTAGCACCTCCAGATGCTCGCGCCGACCTCGGGGGCGCTGTAGAGGGGCTGGCAGGGGAAGGGGCAGCCGAAGCAGCCGATGTCCTTCTCGTAGAGCTCCCAGATGTAGTTTTCCTCGTACGCCCTCTTGATGTCGGGGCGGTCCCTCCAGGCGTGGCCCTCGTAGTTCCCGACGACGCCGGCGTCGGCGGCGAGGAAGCCCTGGAGGTAGGCGTCGGTCCCCCTGTTCCTCGCGATGGTGATGCCAGTCCTCCTCTTCGCCTCCTTGACCCTCTCCACGAGCTGGAGGTTGAGTTCCAGTATCTTCTCGGGGTCGTGCACGCTCACCGGCCTCGTCCCCCTCACCGCGACGGATTTCAGCCTCTTCGCCCCCATCACGGCTCCCACGGGCGTCCCACTCCTGTAGCCCTGCTCCACGGTCGCCTGGATCGCGAGGTTCTCCCCCGCCGGCCCGATGCTCGCCACCTGGACGTCATCGTCGTCGAGCTCCTCCCTGATGAGGGCCTCGGTCTCGAAGGACCCCTTCCCCCAGACCCCGGAGGCGTCCCGGATCTCGACCTCGTCGTTGTAGACTCGGACGTAAACCGGCTTCTCCGCCCTCCCCTTGACGACGACGTTGTCGTAGCCCGCGAACTTCAGCTCGGGGGCCCATGAGCCCCCCATCCCGACGGTCCCGTAGGATTGGCTCTCGGTCTTCGCCGCGGAGACGGTCGTCACCTCCATCCTCGAGGCGCCGATGAGCCCGGTCGCCGCGAGGGCCCCCGCCCCGAAGATCAGCGGGACGTCCGGATCGTAGGGGTCCTGGTTCGCCTTGCTGTGCTTCCAGAAGAGCCATGCGTTCCCGCCCCGGGCGCCGAGGAACTTCCTCGCCTCACCGATCCAGGGCGCCGTCGAGACCTTCCCGGTCGTGAGGTCTATCTGCAGCGTCTTGCCGGCCCAACCTTGAACCATCGATAAATCGCCACCTTATGCCATGTCCTTTAAGGTTCATTACACTTTCGGGGGGCCACAGGATCGGAATGGCACGGGCATTCCTGCGACCTGACGCCTCCGACGGACATTTAAGACGCGGAATCGATCTTCTGAGAAGGATCCCCGATGGAGACGGATGCAGGGAAGCCACACACCGCACTGCTGGAGGATCTCGCGAAGGCCCTTGGCCCGGAGAGGGTCCTCACCGACCCCGTGGACCTGTACGTCTACTCTTTCTACGGGGAGTTCGCCACCCGGCGGCGGGAGACCCCCGTCGCGGTCCTGAGGCACCTCTCGGAGGAAGAAGAAAAAATCCTGGAGAGGCTTACCGGGGAATCGAGGATTAGAGTCATCAGAAACGATGAGAGCGAAGAGGGCGGACCAACAAGGGTCGGAACCCCCTCGGTGATCGTGGATTCTAGAGAGCCATTCACCCCGTCAAAGCTCTTGGAGCGGTTGAGCGAACTAGAGGAAGCCGAGGTGGAGGGCAAGCGGAGGCTCAAGGCTGCCGGCTCCTTCGCGGACTGGCTTGTCTCCTCGCTCAAGACGAGGGACGGCTACAGGCTCATCGAGCGCCAGGGCTGCGACGACGGGTTCTGCGCCGTCCAGCCCTTCCTCGACGGCATGGAAACCTTCTCCTCCAAGGGGCGACTCCTCCTAACTAGGGGGCTCCTCAACGGCGATGTTGGGGTGAACGATAGGCTCGTGCACTCGATCTACACCTGCACCGCCTGCGGCCAGTGCTACGACCAGCTGGGGTCGACGGGCCTCGAGGTGAACAACGCCATCGTCCGGGCCCGCCGCGAGATAGTGATGTCGGGCAAGGGCCCGAGGCAGTGCGGCCTCCTGACGCGCCACGTCAGGGAGGACGGCAACCCGCTGGGGATGCCCGCCGAGGACAGGATCCTGTGGCACGAGGAGATCGCCGAGGAGTTCCCCTTCGAGGGGAACGAGCTGCTCTACTGGGCCGGCTGCTCCACCAGTTACAGGCTTCCGGGGGTGATCGAGGCCACGACCGTCGTCCTCCGAGAGGCGGATCTCGACTTCGGCCTCCTGGGGGAAGGGGAGGGATGCTGCGGCCTCATCCTCTACCTCCTCGGGCTGTGGGACGAGGCCGTGGAGAACGCTCTGGAGGCGTCGAAGAAGCTGGTCGAGCTGAGGGCCGAGCGCCTCGTCACGAGCTGCGCCGGCTGCTACTACGCCTTCACCAGGGTCTACCCGACTTTGGGAGTGAGCCTCCCCCTCGAGATCCGCCACACGTCTCAGCTGTTCGAGTCCCTGATCAGAGGCGGCGGCCTCCACCCTAGGGGCTTGAAGGGGCGCTACATGTGGCACGACCCCTGCGACCTCGGGAGACACTGCCAAGTCTACGAGCCGCCCCGCAACGTCCTGGCGGCGATCCCCGGCCTCGAGCTCGCCGAGCTGCCCCTCAACAGGGGTCACGCCCTCTGCTGCGGGGGCGGCGGCGGCCTCATGATGTACGACATCGATCTCTCTGAGAGGATATCCCGCTCGAAGATCGTCGACGAGGTCTCGCTCCTGGAGGTCGACGGCGTCGTCACGGGCTGCCCAGCGTGCATACTCAGCCTGAGAAACTCTGCCAGGTCACTGGGCAGGGAGATGGCGGTCTACGACCTAGCGGAGATAGTGGACATGAGCCTCTAGAGCCGGGTTGGATGTTGGGGGCTACCAAGTCGTTTTCGATGGCGGGGGGTCAGCTGCCCTCCGCCGCGACCTCCTTCTGGCGCTCCGGCACGCTTCTCATCAGGGGGATTGCGAGGAGGAGGTAGTAGGCGAATCCGATCCACCAGAGGTAATCGGGATTCACGTCCCAGATGAGGCCGCCGATGATCGGCGCGGGGATCCCGACGAGGGCGGTGGCCATCGTGCTCACGCCGGACCACCTCCCACGGAGCTCGAGGGGGATGTACTCCTCGATGAAGGCGTGCCACCCGATCTCCATCGTGCTCCCGAGGGCGCTGAGGAGGCTGTAGAGGAGGAGGAACTCCGGGTGGGTGGGGGGCGTCAGGACCGCCGCGAGGACGCAGGCCGCGAAGACTATCTGGGACATGTAGGCCATCCTCCTCCTCCCTACCCTGTAGGTGAGGTTCCCCATGGGCACCGAGAGGAGTAGGGTGACGGCGGTGGAGACGGTCCCCTGGAACCCGATGATGTAGGCTCCCGCGTTCTTCACCTCGTAGCTGTACAGCTGGATCAGCGGCATCCTCATGCTCATGAAGAAGGTCCTGACGACGCTCAGGAACAGTATCCTCTCGAGCCCGGGGACCCGCCGGAAGATTTCCAGCGTGGATCTCAGGCCTTCGGCTTCTCGGTGGCCCCTTTCGAACTCGGGCTCCTCGAGCTGGGTGGCGAGCAGTATGAAGATCACGATGCCGACGGCGAACTGGATGAGGAAGAGGGGCCTGAAGCTGTTGGCGTCCTCAAGCCCGCCGAAATGGACCACGGCGTAGGCGGCGAGGATCGGGGCGAAGAGGCCTATCGCGGAGTTCACGGTCCGCCTGACCGCCCAACCCCTGACGCGGTCCTCGTTGGAGATGGATGAGATCGAGATGATCTGCGACGTCGGCATCAGGATCCTCCAGGTCATCACCTCCCAGATCCTGGCGAGGAAGTAGACCCTGAACCCCCAGGCGAGGGCCTTCACGAGGTTGACAGGGAGCATGAGGAGCCGCCCGACGAGGTAGAGCCTCTTCACCCGCTTGACACGGTCTGTCAGCAGACCGCCGGGGAGGGCCAGGATCATCCTCACGGCAGACGCCGCGCTTCCGAGCATCCCGATGTCGAAGGCGCTGGCGCCGAGGTTGCTCATGTAGATGGAGGCGTATCGCCCCCCGATGTTCCCTAGGAGGGTCCCGAGGATGTCCCTCATGAGAAAGGCCTTGAAGTTCCTCGACTGGCCCCTCCAGAAACCCCTGAAGTCGCCGAGGAACCCCATGCCATCATGAACTCCGAAAATATTCGATTGAACGGAACAAGGTCACTCCGATCGGAGATAAAGCTTCTGCATCCCCGGCACGGGATGCCCTGAAAACCGATACCCTCGCGCACGGAAATTGGCTGATAGAAACCTCAGGGTTCTCGATTGCGCGAGAGGAACATGTGTTTTATTTCCTTGACCGAACCGGACATGAGGACGGCGGCTGCGGTGTAGACGCAAATCTGTGCTTTCAGAACCGGCGGCATCTCGACCATCGAGAAGAGGGATAGTCCGGCTCCCAGGATCGCCCCCGTGAGGAGCCTGAGGCCGTTGCTGCTCTCCCTCCACCCCCAGGACTGGGTGAGCCAGTCGAGGGCCAGGGGGGCGACCGTGAGGTAGCAGAGGAGGAACTGGAGGGGGGCGCCGAGGGAGTCGAAGAGCTGGAGCCCGAAGACGGCTCGGTATGCGGTTAGGGCGAGGAGTCCGAGGGCGTACCCGCTGCAGCGGGCGCAGAGCCTCAGCTCCCCGCCGAGGATCCTCAGGCTTACCCAGTGCCTGTGGGCAAGTAGGCGCCATAGCTCCATCTATTGGTCCTGCTCCTCGATCATCTTCTCCCCGCAGTAGGGGCAGACGTTGAACTCCGGGAGGACGGGCTTCCCGCAGGCAGGGCAGCGGTGCCCGACGGGGGTCGCCGGGATCCTGAGGGGGAGGTCGGCCTTGAGTTTCGCCATCCGGACCTTGATCGCGGGGCTGTACGTCGCCTTGACGACAGTGCCCCCGCCCTCGACCTCGGTAAGCTCGAAGTAGATGGGGCCCATCCTGTCGGCCATCCTGTAGAGCCTCGGGGGGGTCGCGTCCCTCTCGACGAACCTGTCCTCCTGCCTCCCGCCGCCGGTGAGGGCTTTGCTCACCTTCGACATGAGGGAGTCCGAAGCGGGCTTTGCGGCCAGGGCCTCCTCCCTCCACTCGGCGGCCCTCGCCTCGATGGCGGTGTACGCCTCCTCGATGTCTTGGACCGTGTACCAGTTCTCGGTGACCGTGTCGCGCGTCGGGGCCCTCTCGCGCTGCTGGCTCGCGAGCATGCAGCAGAGCAGGGGGAGGAGGAGCCAGATGATGTCGAAGCCCCCACCGCCATCTTGGGCGACCATGGATGATATCAGCATCATCGGTGCTTCACCACCTCTTACACGCTCCACTTATTTAACAGGAACAGTAGTCGAGGCCGCACCGGGTTGAGGGCTAATCGGGCCAATAGAAGATCTTCCCGTTGACCATCGTAATCTCCTTTTGAGCGCGAATTGTTGCCCTATTACTCAACTCCCTTTCACCGTCATGACGAATCGACGTGTCGCAGAGCGTCTATATTTGGTACGTGCTTTTCCATGCGATCACGATCTGCCAAAACCCCATCTATGCCTCACATAAAAGGAAAAACCACGTAGGCAAAGATTAAATCGGGACCCGGAGAGACCATTGACAGTATTGGGCTCCAAGGCCGGCGAT
>CAYGBE010000017.1:0-3192 GCA_964348065.1 uncultured archaeon | reverse complement strand
GTCCAGCAGAATCCTTGTTTACTTTCCCGATTATTGTGGATAATCCCATGTCGTGGAATGCAAGCGAACTAGGAGATCCTACTCTTTGGCTGCTGCTGTTATTCTCAGAATCAAAGGTTCTCCATTCTGCGCGGTTTTCCATTGCTTTATCTGGAGATACCCGACCGCAATTGCCACAGATTATCTCGCCAGATTCTAGGTCTGTGATCTGACGACCGCCATCACATTTACAACATACGATTGAAGAGTGCATTACTATAAAGAAGAAACGACATATGTGGTTTCTTACTGTATTAACAACTGTACATAGGAGATTCAGCTATATAAGGAGGACACGAGCTTCTGTTTTATTTATCCTATTTTTTGTAATGCGGTGCCATCAGAAGAGTATTATTCGCAGTATCGACATGAGGCAATATCCTATCTTCTATGATATCTAGCGCCCTACTAACATAGTCATTTGTAAACAGCGACGGCATTTGTAGCCGGAGTGACTTTGGAAGTGCTGAATTGATTGCATGAAGTATTCGAATCTGTTTGTCAACATCGTTTTGATGTCTACACCTTGCAATAAGTAAAGTTATTTGATTGAAAATCATAATAGTCATCACTAACTACTCTTTCATGTCTTATAAGCTTTGGAATGGCGTCTTCTAATGCCAGTCTTCTCTCTTGGCAATGTCTGTCTTTGATTTAGTCCATATACTATATTTTAAGAATTTTTCGCATAAATTCCAAATATTACCCGTCGAATTCTTTGTTAAATAACTAATTGTTGAAGATCTTCTTTACCTGAACGTCGCAATTGAGTTACCTGAATATGATCTGATGACAAAGCGACAAGCTACTTTTTCTTACTACAGAAATCTAGCCGAAGTGCTGACAATTCTGGATCAGGGAGAGGAACTTTCTGATCTATCTGTGATGAAATTATTTAGATAACGCATATATGTCTTAACCGGAAGGATGCCGCGATCTCGAAATGAGCATAACCCATGTGATTAAGTCACAATTCATTTACGATGACAACAACAATCTGAAGCCAGAAAGAAGAAGAAGAAATTCAGCTGGTTATCACAACCACTCGCACGATGTTTCCTTTTTCCAAATCTGTCAGTCCTGTTTTTGGTGTACCTCCACTCTCCATGCAACTAGGATGATTAGGATATGCCCTGTTTGTACTAGCGAGGGAATTGATTCTCTGCCCATATCTCCAAATGAGGTTTACACTTACGATGTCAGCGAATTGGCTGGTGTGAGCCTCTCATTCAAATCCTTCAATTCCGAAAGATAAAACATGCAATCTATATTCTAGCAGGCTTTTTTGTGAACGAGAATTGGATTCAAATGAATGTTTATTCAAATCCCGACGGGCCCGCATGAATTTTTTCATTCGAATCCAGCAAACTTTAAAGCTAAGGAATTGTCTACTCAGAATTGGAGTAGAGTCCACTTAACGAACCGATATCGTTCTGGATTCCACCGAACCCGAGTAATATTATAGAAGTATCTTATTTTTGAATGCTATGCTCCTTGGAAGACATTTTGATAAGATTACCTTTCCCTTTGATATATACTCATGACAATCTAGGTTCTCAATAGATAAGGCATTAGATTACCCCATACTTCTCAGAAAATAAGAGAGAGAGGTATGACAGTATTATTAGTCTATTTTTTTCCTGCCATATCCCAAACGTGTTTTTCTGTGGCTCTTCTATTGCTGCATAGTATCCTGGACTGATTTCTTGTTTATTTTTGATTACTTTTGCTCCAAGCTGCTGCGCTTTATTGATATATTCATCTATTGACTCAACTGAAACAAACATGGTTGGCATTTTGCTCAGGATTCTCTCTTGGAGCTAATGCTCCACTTATTCCTGCATTCTTTATCATCCAATAGTTTTCTGTCTGGCCTTTTTCAAACTGCCAGCCAAATAGTGAAGAATAAAAGCTCTTTAGCTCATCTGTCCTATCAGCAGGAATTTCAAAATGTCCTACTTGGTGTGCTGCTGACAAGAGTCTTAGCGCATATGAGAGGATGGAAGCAGAGAGAAATAGAATTGAAGTCGTGATTCATTTGGCCAAGATTGAAACTGAAAGTCCTAGAATTGTGCACGATACTTCAAGTAGACTCTACGACCATTCATTTAAGCAGCTGCAACCGCCCCCTATTTCATAACAGAATCCAGAATTATTATGAGATAGCAAAACAGAATTCAACAGCTGTTACGAGGACAAAGAAAATAGAGGTTTTATCCTCAGTTCAAGGTCACTAATTACGACTAACTTGTAATGATTGTCTGCTGCTGTTGCATTTTCACTATGTTTCTGTATGTCTTATCTAGACCAAAATAGAACCAGTAAGTGAATCAATCATATACTTCAACGTTGAAAGTGACCGTGTTTTCGGTTGTTTCAAAATCAGCCCACTTTGCTCCTAGGTCAGAAAAGACGAATTTGAGCAGCTCTGCGTGATACACTGACCATCTCTTACCCATTTCATGCTGAATAGCAAAATAGTGAGTGCCATCTGATATGTCGTGTGTGTAACTAAACCCTGAAACTCTAATCCACGACTCGATAAAGTCAATAAACGCTTCTGCCGTATAGCTTCGCTCTATCATCAAAAGCGTGTCCTTCATTTCGTTTTTGGCAATTTCCTCTGAAAGCAGTTTGACCTCGTCTTCGGATAGTCTATTCATCAATCGAATCAGAAGACTCTTTGGAAACGAAACCATTCCTGCTTTAGCTGCAGCACCGGAAAATTCAACATGAGTCTTGAAAATCTGGCTAGCAAGGGTGTTAAGGCTGATTCTCTTTTGTTCTGCTTCCTTTCTTAAAGACTCAAGAGTTTGTCCATCAAAACGTAAGGTGACATTTCCACTTGGAATCGACTGTCTTGATGGGTAAATTAGCTCCTTTTCTGGGTGTTTTGACAGCCTATCGTTCATCATATTAGGCAAAAACTACTGTAGACATCCTTTCTAATAAAGGTTGTGTGCATTGCACTATTTTGAGTGCATTACACTAGCCTTAGTGCATCAAGATGGATATGAGTGGCTTTTTGGTGATCACTGCAGATACGAAATGCCTGTGCAATAAATTCATCTTTCCTATATAGGTCAATACTTATAGGTTGTGTCATGCAAGCAATAGAAAAGCCAGAACTAACTGAGGCTAGACAACAGAAGA
>CAYGBE010000016.1:0-29618 GCA_964348065.1 uncultured archaeon | reverse complement strand
GGTGAAAAAAATGGAAAAATTAAGAAAATTTCCAGGAAAAAGAGATATGATATGGGTAAACTTTAACAGAACTTGTCCTAATTGTCGTAATTATATTCCTAAATATAAGAGGACTTGTCCCAATTGTGGAAAGCATGTTAAAAGCGTTCAAGGTAAGGTTTTTATTGCAAAATAGTCTTTAAACCTTAATTTTAGTTACCATCATTTCTAGTGGAAACTATATTTTGATATTATAAAAAAAATTATAACGATGCTATTTACTAGAAAGTAATAATAAAAATTAGAAAGTGGATTTAAATTCTGTAATGTTGTTGTAGTTAGCTTAAAGAATTTATTTTTAAAGTTTTAATTAGTTTTATGGAATTTTGTCCAATTTGTGGATATGAAATAGAGGAAGGTTGCATTTTCTGTAGAATTTGTGGATCTTGGTTATTGGAGATCATAGGTTTTAGTAATGAGAGATGGAATTAGAATTTTCTTATCACATATCTTTCTATAAGAGCATCTTAAACATTTTTTATAATTAGCAGTTGGTTCAAATTCTCTTTTTCCTAAAGCCAAATCGTGCAATCGATTTATCTTTTCAAGTATGAAATCAAACCAATCCTGAGAAAAAACGTCTTCCCAGATAATATCTCCTTTATCTCTGTTTTTTACAATCATGTAAATATCCAGAGGTGGTCTATATCTATCTTTAAATGCTGTTGCATAAGCAGCTACTTGTGATTTTATAGACAAATAGGGATATTCAACTGGTTTGTCATCAGTTATTATTATGCCTTCTGGTCCTATTTCTATTGCATCAATTTTTCCTACTAGTCTAAAGGTTGGTGAAACAATAAAAACTTCTCTTCCAGCAAATCTTTCTTGTTTTTCGATTGATCTTTTTATTGCATTTACTATATCAACATCTTCTAGGTCCTTTGTTTTTTCTTTGAATTCTTGAAATTTTTCATTATGTATTATTGAACCTTTTATCATTTTTTCTGTTTTTAATTTAATTCCCTGCCAAATGAACTTTAATTGAACTTCACAATAAGACTGTATGTTGAATTCTGAAATTGATAACCAAGAATCACCATTTTTGTCTATTCGCATTAATAAACTTTGTATTTTTTATTTAGAAATATTATTGTAAGGGAAAATCTATTTTGGGTTTCCCATTATTGTTAGATTCTTTTTTTTCTTTAATAAAAGACTTTTTAAATAATCTAAAGAACCGGAGTGCTCACTTTCCATAAACTCTTGATAAGTTGAATTCAATGGTCCAGAAATTTCTGTGTTTATAATATGTTTAAACATGCCTAATTTTCTTTCAACTGTTTCTTCCATTTGTTTTTTTCTTATTCCTCTATAATCTAAAGCCTCTTTAACTAATGACGCTTTAATAGTATTATAATCACCTATTCTAATTACATCTTCCATGGTAAAGTGTGAGTCGAAAGAAGAGTCAAGATATCCAATAGCAATCATTTTCATATTTCGTAATTGTTTTAATCCTTCTTTTCGTCTAGAAGTCAGAACTTTACAAAACTCTTCGTAAAGGCATATGGGAGTTAAAAGAGAGGGTAAAACTTCTTTTGCAGCCCACCCAGCTCTACTTCTTTCATCAATCAAAAAATTTCTTAACTGGACGCCAACACTATAATTTCTGATTAAATTCTCTTTGTTACGAGGTATGGGCACGTATACTACTTTATCAACCAAATCGTCTAAATTTACTCTTATGTGATAGCCAACAAAACTGCTTCTTAAATCACTATTTATTTCTTCTTCACTTAACAACCATGATGGTTTCTGTTCATTATGCATGCTTAAATCTTAGATAGAAAAACTTAATAATCTTATGGAAAGGAATAAAATAAAAAGAAAGGGGAAGCATAGTACTATGCTATGCTGGTGGGGTTGTTTCTTCCTCCATATTTACACCTCCATTTTTCATAAGAAATAATTGGTAAAAAAGGCCTTTAAAAAGGGCCCATTCAAACAAGTATATTAATTTTTATGAGTTTTTATGAATTTATATGAAGTTTTATAAAGTTTTACAAAGTTTTTAAATAATTAAAAACAGACAATTTCTATATGCTAGAAGGTATTTTGATACTGATTGGGCTTGTAATAGTTGATGTAATAGCAATATTTTCAATAATTGCTTACTTGTTTAAGACAAAAAACTTTTCTGGAAGGTATGTTGACATAAAAGAAGCTCCATTATACATAAATAATACCTTAAAGGATGAGACAAAAAGAAAAATAATAAGAACTTTGAAAAAAGAGAAAAAATATTTAACCTTAATTGCAAAAGAAGTTGGAGAATCAGTAGCAAAAACAAAATATCATTTACAAGAATTGGAAAAAATTGGAATAATCGGATCTATGAAACTAACAAGAGAGAAATTCTTTTTGTTAACAAAAAAAGGTAGATGGTGTTTAAAAGCAGTTTACCTTTATTATCCTAAAACCAATCTTGAAAGAATAATAAATTCATTAAGAATTGGAAAATTTAAATGGGATAAGAAAATAGTTTAAGTTGTATCAAATTTATAAGAACTAAAAAGATAAAAAAATCTACTATCTTCTGTGCTTCTTCTTTCTTCTTTTTCTTCTTCTTTTCAATTTCTTTTTTGTTAATCTTTTTCTCTTTTTCGCCATATTTTCACCTTAAAATAATATATAGAAATTAGAATATAAAAAAGTGAGAGATTTAAAATAACGATATTATATTATTAAACCTGTGCATCTCCAGTTTATTTCTGTTTGTTTTGTATCAATGTTAACAACGCATGCAGGATTACATCCTTGTTTCTCTATATCAAGGTCTAACCACCATGTTCCTGTATCTGGGTTGCATATATAATTTTCTTTAAGTCTTTCACCACATTCACTGCTTACAGCAATTTGTCTGGCTTCACTCAACATCATAGAACCACCAGTTGGCGAGGTGCATGCAACATCCTCAGTTTGTGTTTGTTGAACACATGCAGTTCCATCCCAACATTTTCCTTCACCACAATTACATGTTTTTATTTGATGGCTATATTTTGGTGCACAACCACAAGCACCAATTAGACAATTGTTTGGAAAGTCATCTACTGATTCACAGCAAGTTCCTGTTGCAACTGTTCCCCCTGAGTTTATACAAGCAAGTTCTAATTCTGAAGCTTTAGTATAACAATAACAATTACATTGACCTTTGTTTTCACAATTCTCTGAACCTTCAATTACACAAGATCCTAAATCTACATCTATTGTTGTTTTTTCTGTTGTTTGTTTACAAACACCGGTATCATAACCAGCTTTAAAACATGCAGACTGGCATTCTTCAACAGAAGAATATTCAACACTAAATTTTGATTTTTCAATTTTGATGGCCCAAAAATCATTTAATGTTCTGTATTTACCAGCTGTTTTAAGTTCACCTGTTACAATAACCCAATCACCGTTTTTAATTTCTGAAACATTTACTGAAGGTCTTTCTGTTTCATCGTCTTCTACCATTAAACCATACCATACTGTTATTTTTTTACCACTAGAAGTCAATTCAAAACATGGACAAAAAAGTTCTCCTAACAAACTTACCTGACCAAAAACTTCAACTTCTGTATCATATTCTGATTCTTCTAATAATTCAGATACAGTTAAAGTTTCTTCTGGTTTTTCCGGTTCCTGTTTTATACAACCTGCAATCAAAATTGCTGCTATTAAACCGAGCAACAACAGTTTCTTCATAAAAATATATAGATGTAGAAATTTAAGAAACAGATTGTCATACTATAAAAAAATTCGATGGAAATTTAAATGCTTTTGAATGTGTGTGTTTATAAAAATTGCTTGGAAACTCATCAAATGCGCCCACATATGGAACAATTATTAAACTCCTTTCTGGAACAGATGTATAAGCTAAATTATTTATATTTCTTACTTCGGTTGGTATGGCTTCACAAGTTATTGCAGCAGCACATAAACATTTTCCTAATTCTAAATCTATTTTAGAAGCTTTAGTGACCCCTTTAATAGCTTTTTCTATACTCTTGATAGATTCATAATTCTTTCCATATTCTCCTATACATGCAGATCTAATTTCTTTTAAACTTGTAACAATAGAAGCATTTTCTTTTTTTGACCTTAACGTCATATATTCATCATTTCTTTCTAATACTTTCCAACCACAATAACGTTCTATTCTTTTTTCTATGGACGGAGGAAGTTCTGGGATATGAATATTCCTCTTAAATGAAATGGCCACTGTTTCTTTAACCATAAAAATAAATCAATGATTAAAAATTTAAGTTTAAAAAATCTTGAATATTAATTCTTATCATGAAACTACAGGTTAGTGTTAGTGCTGTTGTTGTCAAAGGTAAAAAATTCCTTTTATTAAAAAGAGCACAGTTTGATGAGTTCGGAAAAAAAGGAACTTGGACCTTGCCTTGTGGTAGAATCAAAATTTATGAAAATTCTAACAAAGCAATTATTAGGGAAGTAAAAGAAGAAAGTAACTTGAAAGTAAAAATTATAAAACCTCTTGGTGTATGGAATAAGAAGAAGAAGAATACTTGGAGAACAAGCATTTGTTATCTATGTAAACATGTTAAAGGGGAAGTCAAACTGAGCAAAGAGCATGATGATTTTCTTTGGTTGTCATTTAAGGAAATTAATAAATCAAAAATCAAAAAATGGATAAAAGATTATGTAAAAATAGCAAAAAAAGAATTAGGAATAGGTTCATAATATTGTTCTTGTGCTGTTGAAATACACTCGGTGGTTGATGATTTTTAAGTTTTTCTTTTGTATTTCATTTCTTCTTTTATCATTAACAATAAGCCAATAAAGATTATAAAAGCTGAAATAATTCCCAAACTTCCTGGAATAAAATAGTTTATCATAAATCCGCCAATTAAAGGACCTATAATATTTGAAATACTTATAAGAGAACTAGTTATGCCTAAAACAGAACCTTGTTTTTTAGAAGAAATGTTTCTTGAAATGTTACCCAACATCAGGGGTCTTGACACGCCTGAACCAAATGCAAACAAAGTCATAATTACTATTATGGTTAACCAATCGTAAACAAAAGCAGAACCAATCATACCAAATATTATAAAAATAACTCCAATGTATCTCAAGTTTCGCTCTCCTAAAAGATTTATCAATTTGGAAAGAATAATTCCTCTTATTATAATGCTAATAAAACCAATATACGTAAGCATAAAACCAATATCTGCTGAATTAAATCCTAGTTGTCTTTGTGCATAAAGAGCAAGTGTGCTTACCAATATAGAAAAAGAAAGAACATAAGCAAAGAATTGCCATAATTTTGAAGAAACTCTTGAATTTGAGAAAAATCTCTTAAAATCTTTGAAATCAAAAATTTTAAAATCAATTTTAATTTTTTTCTTTCTTTTAATGGTTTCAGGTAAAAAGAAAAATGTTATTATAATTGTTAAAAAAGAAACTGCTGCAGCAAGAAAAGATGGTAACTGATAACTGAAAGTTGATAAGAAACCGCCTATTCCTGGTCCAACTAAAAATCCAAAACCAAACGCAATTCCACTTATTGCAAATGCTTTTGCTCTGTCTTTTTTAGAAGATATATCCGAAAGATAGGCTTGAGCAATTGTAAAGTTACTTCCGAATAATCCATCTACTATTCTTGACAAGAAGATTAGCCACAAAGAATTTGCAAAACCCAAAATTACAAATCCTAAAAATGTAGAGAATTGTGAAATCATTAGCAATGGTCTTCTTCCATATTGATCGCTTAATCTTCCCATTATTGGAGCTGATATGAATTGGAACAATGAGAAAGTGGTTAACAGTAAGCCAATAACTAATGGACTTGCTCCAAATTCTTGAGCATAAAAAGGTAGAAACGGTAAAATGAGTGAAAAACCTAAAACTTCTGTGATCAGTATTATCAAAATTGTAATGTATTCTTTTCTTAGTTTCATTTAAATAAAAGGTTTTTAGAATTTTTTATTGTTAATGGAAAGCTTATTTGAATTCTAAAACATGACCATAATCTACTCCAGCGTCTTTGTAAGTTAACCCACCAGACATAATAATTTATTAGACAGAAAAGGATTTAAATTCGAGTCCTAGAAAGATGTTTAAAGGTTTCTATCCATCTGAATAATATGGCAATATGTGAAGAAAGTATGAGTATGTATGGAGAAAAACCGGTCTTACCGTTTAGAACTTATCGAAGATTCACTGAGGGTTTGAGAGAATCTGATAAAGAGATATATGAATATCTGGCAAGAAGAGGACTAGTTGTAGAAAAAGAAAGTGAATATATGGAACATGTTAGAAAATTTAATCTTGTTCCTGCAAAAGAAATTGAAGATTATAGAATCTTTTGGAAAAATATCAGTAAAGATTATCCTAGTTTTCTTATTCCAAATATTGATGATTTATATGCTAGCTTAAAACTTTTAAATCGTTTTATAGCACCTGATGGTTTAATTTTAGATGCAGCAAGCGGTAATGGAATAAAAACAGAATGGATTAGACAACATACAAATGCAAATGTTATAGGTATGGATTATATTCAAAATATGACAAAAACAGCAAAGAAGGAGGGGAAATCAGATATTATTCTTGGTGATTGTGAAGAAATACCAATAAAAGATGAAAGTGCTACACAAATTTTCTTAATGAATGTATCTACTGGAGCAATAAATTTAGAAAAAACACTTTGGGAAATGAACAGAATATTAAAAACAAACGGAAAATTGGTAATATTAGAAACATTGGGAATCAGGCCTGGTGAAAAAGGTCCAGAAAAAAATGATCCTGCATTTATAGAGTGTTATTTCGAAAAATGTTATAGAGACCCCCTTGTTAGAGAAGAGGTTATAAAAAGAATGGAAGCAATCCCCGATCATAATAAAAATGTTAGAGACACTATGGGTCATTTGCAACGTATTGCTATGGAAGTAAAATATGATTTTTTTAGATCCACTGTAATACCACGCGGCACAAAAAATGATTATTTGTTTAAACATCCTTATGTTGTTTGTGGTAAGAAATGGATTTAAAGATTATCATTTAATTTTTGTCCAAACCTTCTTTCAATTTCTCCTTCCACTAACTTTATTATAAGCTCTTTCTTTGGTACTTTAAGGTTCTTTTTAAAACAATGATCAAAAGATTTGTTCAATAATCCATTCCACTTAGGACCCCAACCATACATTTCTGCATCTGTAACCATAAGACCTAAAGATTTTAAAGAACCAGACTCTTTATTTTTTTGTGTATCCCAACCTTCCATTCTAACTTTTATTATAATTCCTTCAGTTTTTCTTCTCAACAAACCTTTAGTATTATAAAAGTGGCCACAAAATGTAATCATTTTGTAATAACTTGCTGGGTCTTCAGTTTGTCTTAAACCTGCTTCTAACAATTGTTTGTTTGCCTCTTCTATTTTTTTATTATCATGTATTAATAATTCATCTGTCTTAGGATGGTATATTGCAACTGTAGACATCTTTTCACCACAATATTTAGAATGTTTGTATCCTAATGATCTTGCAAGACCATCTATTTTATCAAGGAACTCGTCTGGATCTCTAACTAGTTTTTCATATTCTATGGAAGTTTTTTTCATGTTAAATTGTAAAAAACTAAACAATTTAAGCTTAAATTTTCTTGAAACAAATTAACAGTATTAGAAGTGGTTTTATGAGCTTAGAAAAATGTGATTCGTGCTATGATATACCAGGATTAAGAGAGAATTATGGCAATCTTCTAGACAAATATGAAATCTATACAGGAGATTCAAGAAATTTTCCTGGAGATGATGTGTTGGGTTTAATAGATCTTAATCTAAAAGAAGTTCGTGTAAGAAACGGGCTTAAGGGAAAATATTTTCATGTTCCTGTTAACGTGATATACAAAACAAAAGATAAAAATGTTGTTTTGAAAGGATATGTTCCTGTTCATTTGTTTGATTTTGTACACTTTCATGAATTTGAACATGCTGAAAATCCTGAAATCTCTGAAAACGAAATAAACAGAAGAGCATTAGAAAAATATGTACAAAGTTACTTGAAAAGAGAAATTGGTTCTTACATAAAAAATGTTCATAGAACAACAAGAAGTTACATAGTTTAATTTTCTTAGTGGATAAACGTTAGGAATTTAAACCTTAAAAAATCTATTTATTTAGTACTTAGAACTTGATATTAATCTTGTTCTGGTGGTTTTAATGAAATTTAGTGAAATGAAATTAAGTCGTGGTGTAGCAAAAGCTTTAGAAGAAATGAAATTAGAAGAAGCATTCCCTATACAAAAAACTACACTGCCTCCAATAATGGAGGGAAAAGATGTTATAGGAAAAGCAGAATCAGGTTCAGGAAAAACTTTAGCTTTTGCAATTCCTATAGCAGAAAAAATAAATTATCCTAAGAAGATTCAGGTTTTGGTTCTTACTCCAACAAGAGAATTAGCAGTGCAAGTATCTAGAGAAATCAATAAAGTGAGCAAATACTCAAAAGTAAGAAGCATGGCAGTTTACGGTGGAGTATCAATAAATATGCAAGTTAAAAGATTCAGCCAAGTTAATGTGGTTGTTGCCACACCAGGAAGATTAATGGATCATATAAGAAGAAACAACATTGATCTAAGAGGCGTAAGCATACTAGTTTTAGATGAAGCTGATAGAATGCTTGATATGGGTTTCATAGATGATATAAAATTTATTTTAAGATTCATACCCAAAGAAAAGCAAACCCTTTTATTTTCTGCTACATTTTCAACAGAAATAAGGAAAATAGTAAAGCATTATATGAAAGATCCTGTTTTAATAGAACTAAACAAAGAAAAACCTTCTGTAAAAACAGTAAGACAATCAGCATACATAGTAAATGAAATTGAAAAACAAAAATGCCTGAAACTTATAATAAAACATGAAAAACCAAAAATGGTTTTAATATTCTGTTCAACCAAAAGAAAATCTGACAGACTTCATAGAAGATTAAGCAGACTTTATAACATAGAAGTTATTCATGGCGATTTAAGCCAGCAACGCAGGGAAAGAGTTTTAGAAAAATTCAAAAACAAAAAAGTTTCGCATTTAATTGCCACTGATGTGGCTGCAAGAGGAATAAACATAAAGAACATTTCTCATGTAATAAACTATGACATGCCCAATGATATTGAAACTTATATTCACAGAATAGGCAGAACAGGCAGGGCAGGAGCTTCAGGAAAGTCAATAACATTTGTTAAGCCTGGAGAAGTAGCAGACCTGTTGAGGATCGAACATTTTATAAAAGTGAGAATAAAAAAACAAAAGTTTATTAATGGGAAATTTGTTGCAGTTAATCCAGAAGAATTTTCACTCAGAAAAGTAATGATTCCTAAGTGGAGTAGAAAAGAGAGGTTTGAAAGAAGTAGAAAACCTACACATGGAAGATTTAGACGCAGACGAAGCAAACGTAGAAGATATAGATAAGTTTAAAATTATTGTGGGGAATAGGTGAAAAGTCTTTCCATAATTTCTTCTGCATTAACACTTCTGATAACATGTGAAATTTTAAGTGCGTCTTTCAAATTTTTATTTTGTGGGCATTCAAAGTCTATTTTTTCTTTTCTTTCTTCAGGAACACCCCATCTTTCTCCATAAACATGACAACTTGCTACATTCACCTTCATAGGAGGTTTAATAATCTCTTTAATATCTTTATGAATTAGGCTTGATAAACCTCTTAATCCTTTTTTTTGTCTTCTAGCCTTTATTCCATCATGTTTTCCTCTTTTGTATGCTTCTTTAATCATTCCTACCTTGCCTCCGAGTTTTACTTGTTCAAAACATTCAACTGTAAGTACAACACCTTCTTCCCCATCTTTACTGCCATAATGAAGACAGTCCATATCTCTAAAATATAGTATTTCCCACGGTTTTATTGGATAAGGTCGGTTAAATCGCTTAAAATACTTTTCAGCTTTTTCTTTGAGTTTTTCTACCTTTGACTTAAGCGGAATTACTTCACAACTACATGAACTTCTTCGTTTATATCCAAGATTATCTCTAAAGGCCGAATCCATGTTTTTTTTAAATTTACCCAAAGGACTTCTACCAAACATAAAATCAACTAAAAGTTGTTAGTAAAAAATTAAATTCCAGTAAGTTTTTGCATAACGTCTTCAAAATCAGCTCTTATAACAACTGGAGACAAACTAAGTGTTGGTCCCCAATAACTAGCCACTCGGTAGTCTTTGCGTGTGGATTTTTTCTTTTTAGAAGCATGTCTTTTACCTTGTGTTTTTTTTCCAAGACATTCTATTCTTTCTAGGCTGCATCCAAAATATGTTTTCTCTTTACTTCCATTATAATTATTCCACTCGCCTCCATGAACATAACAACTTATAATTCCAAGCTGTCTGACTGGTGTTCTTATAATTTCTTCGTGTTCTATAGACAAATTTTTTAAGACTATATCAGGACGAAATCTAATTTTCTGTCCATATCTTTTTATTTGTTGGGCTGCATATTTTGTTCCAAATTCAAAACCATCTGCAGGAGTTCCAAAAACTCTTCTATTTATTTTACTATTACCTTCAATAACAAAAATGATTTCTTCTTCTTTTAATAGAAATGGAATTCGAGATGATTTTTTGAACTTAAGACATTTTACATGTTCTAAGAAAAGTTCTTTTCTAACTTTACGATTATAGAACTTTCTGGCCTTCTCTAAAAGTTCCTTACGATCAGATTTAGGTAATCCACATTCACATGATTTAACCAATTTATAACCAAAATGCTCACAAGTATAGGTAATGAAATTTATAGCCTCATTCCAAGTTTTTTCTTCAAAATCTTTTACTGTATTCTGTATGTTCATAAAACCAATTAATAAATTATAAGTTAAGAATTTAAGTTTAAAATTCTGAATTAAAATTCAAGAAAACCCTTTAGAAAAAGGATTTAAATTTTACTAACTAGTTTTAAATATGGAAAAAAGAGAGTTGTCCAAAGAAGAAAAAAGAGTTTTTGAAGAAATCTCATGGGCCATAGGTAATGGAAAACCACACCCTTTAGAACATATTGTAGGTGTACCTGTAAAGAAAGATGAAAGAAAAAAATATATGTCATTGTTTGTGGGAATGGATCTTTACAGGCTTAATGGAGAAAATTACACAATAACAAATAAGGGCGGTGAAATTTTTAGAAGAATGAAAGATGCGGCTTCGAGGAGAGCAGCTTTGGGAAGACTTCCTTCTTGAAAACTAATGAGTTTTAAAATATGATACGTGCCTGAATTAAAATTCAAGAAATTTTTTAGAAAAAAGATTTTAAATTATTTTTTAAATTGATTTTTCCTTGAGAAAATGCATAAACTGGATTACAAAAAAGAATTCTGAATCTTCCGTGTTTTCTTTTCCAACCTCTTCCAGAAGTAGGTACTATTACTGACACTAACTTATCCATAAATCTAATAATATAATAGAAAGCTTTTTACGTTTTTTGGTTTAAAGAAATGGATTTAAATTTGTTTCTATTAAAAAGTAATTTATGGTTAATTACAAGCCAAAAAGAATGGGTTTGTTAGTAACTGATGAGTGTCATAATAATTGTGATCATTGTGGTGTTATTACAAATAGCGGTCATCCTCCAATTTCTCTTGAAACAATGAACAGTTATATAAGCCAAGCCTATGAATTGGGCATGATCCAACTTGATATTGGTGGGGGTGAACCATCTTTAAGAGATGAAACATTGGATGTTATACGCCATGCAAGCTCAAAGGGAATGCATACTGTAATGACAACCAATGGATCTTATGCAAGCAATGAAGAAAATGCTTTGAAATATGCAAGAGAACTTAAAAGCGCTGGTTTAGGAACAATAAGATTCAGCATTGATAAAGACCATATGAAAAGTATTTCTTATGAAACTTATTTGAATGCAGTCAGGGGAGCATTAAAAAGTGGTTTGGGTGTAGGAATATGCTCAGCATATAGATTTAGTACTGCACTGGAAAATCACATACTACTTGAAAAATTAGCTGAGGATTTATCAGGAAAGTATAAGGGAAAAAATATTCTTTTACGCAATGGAAAAATTGATATGGAAATTGGCTTTATACATAATGAAGGCAGAGCAAGGGAATTTGACAGAGAGGAGTTATGGTGGTATAAACTACATAAAAAAGAGGGTTGTAGGAAAAACGAAATTATGATTAAAAGCAATGGTGATATAACACCCTGTTGTTCTTTTCATGCACTTGCCAATAATGATTATGTAATAGGTAATGCAAACACTATGAGTTTGAAAACTGCTATTGAAAGAGTAAATGAATCTATAATTGGTTCTGTATTAATGGGACCTCGTGGTACTGAAAGACTGGTAAATTTTTTAGAAAAATCTGGGAATTCTGAAGCTCAAAAAATGACAGACTCTGAATACACTTCTTTTTGTGAATTTTGTAATACAGTCTTTTCAACACCAACAACAAAAGAATTAGTTGTGAATGAATTTAATAGGCTTAAGGATAGAAAAAGTACAATTGTATTTGGAAGAGAAAATTCTTCAACAGTTAGTAGGATAAGTGTAGTTGTGGGTGATGAGAGAATAGAATTTTTAGATTTTTTAGGTCCCGTAACTTCTAAAGACTATTCTATTGCTTTTCATGAACACATACTTAGATATTTAGAAGCAAAAGAGAGATGGGGTGAAAACGTATCAGGAAGAAAAGAAGAAGTTGAAAAAATTTTAGTTGCCCTATCAACATAATTTTCAAAAAAATTATTTTTAGTTTTTCAATAATATCTCTTGGGTTGTTTGAGCTTGTGTTGTATAACCTTTCCCAAGAGTTTGAAGTACACCCACGGAAGTTTTCAATCCATTTATACATGCTTTTATTTTCCTTTGTGTTTTTTCTTTTTCAATTCCTCTTTTGAAAGAAGAAAGAACATTTGATAAATCCTGTGTTTTTTTAGCATAATCGGTCAGCTCTATATGTTGAATCGGGACATATGGATGCTCTGATCTTAATCTATCTATATGATGAAAATATGGTACTGCTTCATCTACGTCATTATCAGTTTGTATTCCTAATTTTTTACCTCTCTTGGTTTTGAAAGGATACGAATTTTCACTAGAAGTTATTCTTTTAAAGAAACCATTTATTTCATTTTCTGGAATAAAAAGCCTTTTTGCTCCCATTTGTCTGGCTACTGATACTGATGTGAAAATTGATAAGCCAAAGGCTTTTATCTTCTGACCTCTTGCCCATTCTTCAAACCCACTTCTATCTTTATTTCCTTCTAAGGTATCCCAAAATAATTCTTTGTTGCCTTCTTTATCATTTAGTACATAAAGCCTGCTAAATGCATAAGGCTCAGATTTTTTAGTGTTGTCTTCTTTATCCACAATAAATGGAATGCAAGCACCGTTTTTCATGTCTCTTAAATGACCTAAAACTTTTTTTCTTTCTTTTTTAGGTTTCCAGCACAAATAGCCTTGTTCCAATCTTTCAATAAATACACGCACATCTTTCTTTGTTATTTTTTTATCATCGCTAACACCTATCAACATTGAGCGGCAACCTTCTTTTAAGCAAGAAACTACATCTAAGTTTAAGACTCTATCGTTTTTCACACATTTTTCTACATTTTGAGGTAAACTGCCTTTTTTGTATCTAATAAATTTAGAATTTTTCATTTCTTCTAACAAAGCTTGTGAAGCTCTTGGTCTTTCAACTTTAACACCTGCCAATTCTAAACTTCTTTCATTTACTGCATCATAAACCAATAGTGGTAATGCTCTCACATAATTTTGAGCTTCTTGAAGATGTTCTAGAGAAACAGGATTCTCATAAAGTGTAGTTCCCCTGACTAATACATCTTCTACACCATCTTTTAGCCTTTGCGGAATTTGGCTCAAACTTTTTAACATTTATTATAGAGTGGTAGTTAAAGATTTAAGTCTTTCGATTAAAGTTAAGAATTTAAGTTTAAATTTTCTTTAGAAATATTGAATGATTTTTATAATGGATGAAAATTAAAATATTTTTTCTTACCTCTTTTTTTATTCTTTAACATTTTTCTGGATTCAACATCTTTTAGATGTTCTGTTTTAACATTATTATAAAGAGAAGCAACAGCATCATTAATTTGAATGGCCAAATCATTTTCATATCTTTCGCCTATTTCTGCAGCTTTTTCACAATCTGGTTTACAAGGTAGAAATTCATCCAAATAAAAACTATTGGGATTCATTCCCCTGTTTTTATCCTTATAGTGTTTTACTTGTGCATACAGTCTTTCATCAGGATCTATAAGTGAAAAAACATCTTTCATATATGTTTGAACACAACAAAAAGGATATTCAAGCATGTTTCCAAATCTTTTATGAGTTGTCGGACTGAATCGAAATTCAGCATCTATGACACTGACTGGTGGTTTTGATGGATGTAAACTATCAATTTCTTCTGGTTTACTTTCATCAATGAATGTAAATCCTCTCAAAAATATATGATAGCCACCTTTTGGGTCTGGCATGAAAGATGGACAAGATTTAAATCCTATGCCCAGTTCTTTTGCAAGACTTTCTGCTTCTTTATACTCATCCAAAGAATTAATAAAAAACATAGAAACATTTCTGCTCTGTGTGTTCATAAGTAAAAAGTTTTCTAATAAAATTGCCCTACTAAGATGATGATGATTAGAAAGATTAAGACTTTTAACAGCCTTTTTAGGATTAAGTATTTTTTTTACATTAATTTCTGTTATATAATCTTCTGTTTTCATGTTTAATTGTGAAACAGAAAGCTTTTTACGTTTTTTGGTTAAATTAATTTTTATGTCAGAACTAGAAGTCAAACGAATAAAAAACCTGTTAGACTCGAAAAACATAGAGTACAAATTATTTGAACATGAAGCTGTTTTTACCTCAGAACAGGCCTCAAAAGTGAGAGGTGTGGATCTGAAAACAGGTGTAAAGGCTTTAGTATTAAAAACTAAAGAAGGTAAGCTCATACTTGCGTTGGTTGCAGCAGACAGAAGAATTGACTTGAAAAAACTGGCTAAAAAAGTAAATACTAAAGACCTTAGGCTTGCCAGTCCTGAAGAAGTTTTAAAAAAAACTGGATGTAAGATTGGTTCTGTTCATCCTTTTGGAATTTTACATAGCCTTGAAACTTATATGGATGCTTCTGTTCTTGAAAATGAAAAAGTTAATTTCAATGTTGGTATTCATGAGAAGAGTATTGAGATGAAAAGTGAGGATTTAGTTAAAGTTGTTAATCCTGTTGAATGTGAGATTTCTGATTAGAGGATTTAAGAGTTAACAACCATAATCTTTAGCCCAATATTCATTTGAGAATTCACTAACATCGTAGAACTCTTTGTATATAGTAGCAAATTCATTAGTAATCAATTCAGCATTAAGAGTTATTTTGTTGCAGTAAATGGCTGCTATTATACGACCATAACTACCTTCAGTTTGTCCATCGTCCTCATCTACTTTTGCTGTTGAACCTACAGGACATAGACTTGAAACAAATTCTTTGGCTTCAGCCCCTCCTTCTTCATTGTATTCAGGAGCATCAACCAAAGCCAGTCTTATAGGAATATTGTCTATTTCCAAAGTGTCACCATCTACAATTTTAGTAATTATACCATCAAAACATCTTGCATTTCCTTTACACACAGCAGTTTGAACTATAGTTTGTTCTGATTCTTGTGTAGTTTCATTTTCAGCAGGTATTTGTGAGGAATTGGCTTGAGAAACTGAATGAAATATTCCAATTACGTATGGAGAAAAAGTAAATATACTCATAGATATTATGATCAAAGCAATTATAATCACGATTAACTTTTGAATGTTCATGTTAATCATATGATTTTCTCGAACCTACAATCTTTATTAATACATTTACAAGCATAACTGGGATCTGGTGCTTCACAAAGAATATTTGTAAACTTACATTCTTCATTTTTTGAAATACATTCACAGCCACATGTCCACTTACAATCATTATCAGATTCACATGATCTATCACATAATGATGGGTCATCTTGAGAGCATAAAGAACATCCACAAAGCATTTTACAGTAAGTTTCATTCTTCATATTATAGAAACCATAGCATAATGCTGCTAAATTATCTTGGCTATCATTTGATTCAGGATTGTTCCAATTCCAATTTGTTCCAGGATCTAGTTCATTATCTTTATCAGCATCAGCATCATTTATAATAATAGAATTTGTTGAAACTTTGTCACAACCATTTGGATTCTCTAATAAGATATCACAGTATTTAACTTTGTAATATTCTATAGTGGAAGGTCCTGAAGTATGATAACTAAAACAAGAACGATAACTAAAAAAGATACAGAAAAGAAATCCAATTACTAATATTATTACAATTCCAATAACCCAATAGATATTCTTCATACTATCGTTTTCGCCTTTTCTTTTTTGGTTCTAATCCTATAGTTCCATGATAACCACAATTAGTACAAAAATATAAAGGTGGTAATTGACCGGGATTTGATTTTAATTTACTACCACATTTAGGACAATCTAAAGTTGTATTTTGAACAAAAGCTACTGGAGCAATAAAACGTTTACCTTTTTTCTTTTTCATACATAAATTATAGAAGAATCAGAATTTAAGAGTTTATTTACATAAAGCTTCTAAAAATGTAAACCATATTCGACAATTTAAGAGAATTTTAAATTCTAGTTCTTAGAATGGGTTTAAATTGTTTAGTATTCTATTAAAAATCTTGATAGAATGTTCATTAATATGAATGAAAGAGGCACACAAATTGAAAAGATCAGAGGTAAGAAAGTTAAAATATGGTACCATTGGAAAACACATCCTACGGCAAATCCTCCCGAAGTAAGCCATCTAAAAGAATATGATACAATGGTTATGGTTATTCCAGGCAGGTTATATAGAAAAAAAGAAGATACGGTCTTTTTCTATAGTAATAGAAATGGTAAACATGTGACCTGCATGAATAAAGGTGGCCTGCAAAGAAGAAGTGTTGATTATTTAGGAAAAGAGTTATTTGGAACAAAACCCGATAGAATAATTAGTCCAAATTCTTTTATTGTTGTGTTAAAGAATACTTTCCCAAAAACATTTTAACCATTAAATCCTTAATTTCTCAAAAAGCATTTAAAGTTTTCTGTTTAATTGTTAATTGTGAGAAAATGGTTCAGTATCATTTAATCAAATTTGGAGTTTTCAAGAGTCATAACGATAGAGAAGCGAATGAATTATTTAAAATTGCTGAGAGTGATTTTGGTGCTAGAGTTTATCCTATTCCAGAAAATTTTATAGACGAAGTTGAGGAAAAAACATTATCTGCTGCTTATCATGGTGACAGATTAGTATTGGTTCAGTTTCCATCTGAAGAAAAACATAAAGAGTTTGTAGTTTTTTCAGGTGATTATCTCCTAGAACATAAAACTATTTCAAATTTTGGATTTCCACCAATTTCAAATAATGATTTTGTTGGAAAGGTTGTAGTTGAGTGGGTTAAAAGAGAGATTCATGATTGTTTGGACCCATCAGTACGATGTACATCCGATCCTTGTATTAAAGCAAGTGAATTGGGTAGGGTTTTAGAAACAATAAGAGAATTGGATTCTGAAAGTTTGGAAAAAATTTTTAGATATGCTAATAAGCTTAATCTTCCACCAGATTTTAAAAAAGAATTAAAATTTGAATATGAAAGAAGATGATTTAAATCTTGTTTATTCTATCTTTTTCTTTTAGGTTTTTTCAGAAGCTTTCTAATTTTAACTAACTCATTAAGAATTTTCGTATCAACATCTTCAGTTTCATAGGTTTCAACAGCCACAGGTTTTTTCCTATCTATAAAACTCATTATAAATTCTCTTAATTCCTTTGCATTTCTTATTCCATCTAATCTTATTTCAGCAGACCTCCTAGTTGCAACTGAGTATCCAGCAGTCTGGATTCTAAGAGTAGATAAACCAAAAGCTCTTGATAATGGACCTTGACTAATGTCAATGTTGGTTATTCTATTGTAAGGAACTATTCCTGTTGTTTTGAACCAAACTCCCCTTCTCCAAAAAATTTCATTACTAGTAAGCTTGTAAAATATTGTACCATAGTATTTTGGTATCCAGAAAACTGTAAAAATCAAAATAATAAAAATAGGTATTGAAATAAATGAAGAGAATATGACTGGAGCAAAAACTACTATTGGAGTTAACCATGGTAAAATAAAGACTAATGCTATTAAAGCAAAATAGATGTAATAAAGATTTTTTAATTTGGGAGATGGTTTGAATTCTTTATCCTTTTTTATCATATTAAAAATAGTATTCTGAAATTTTTAAAGTATATGGAATGGGAATTGGACTAAAGGGTGTTAGAAAAAGCATTTAAATCTTTCTTTTCAATTGTCAATTATTGAGGAAAATGAAAAACTGGTGGTTAACTCCTGAAGAATTTGATTCAGAGTATGATTTAGTGTGGGGTGCGCGTGTACATATAAAAAGAAGGGATGGAAAAAAGATAGAATTAACAAAAGGTTCTCCAGAACCATCTTACAAAGAAATTATGGAAGAATTGAAAACAAAAACCAAAGGTATGATACCAGACGGTCTTTTCGTTTATCCGTCTTCAGGTCATGACATCTTGACAACTTTTGGGAAACATTGTATTATGATTGACACATTTGGAGAGATGACAAAAGAGGAAATAGAATATATAAAAAAAACAGTAAGAGAATCAGACAATCTGGATTTTATTAGAGCTGACTGGAGAAAGCCACCACTTAGAAAAGATTTGGAATATAATTTGATATTTAAAAAAACAAGTGATAGTGAAGAAGATGTAGAATATGATTTAAAGAGACTTGCTTCTCAACAATTATTGCCAAAATCTGTTATACTTTTTAATGGTGGCTATTATTCTCCTTTGTTTAGAAGGTTAAGGGGAACAAGTAGATATAAAGATGTGATAAATGGATATAAGGTAGCAGGAATTTTTTCTATTAGACCAGAATTAAGAAAGGGTTTGCAAAATCCAACAGGAAGTGTAAAAGATACAGTAATTATTTATTCTAAAATTAATGATGAAAATAAAAAATGAAGAATGTTAAAAGTTGAATCCCCAACCATTATGTTTTTCTAATATAAATTCTTCAAGAAATCTTTCGTCTCCAAATTTTTTAGGACTCTCTCTCAATTCTTTGCTTTGAAGTAAATTTCTAGCTATTTCATGTTTTTTGCTTTTAGCAAATTCATTCCATAGTCTTTCAGATAATTGTCTTTGTTGGTATGGTACTCTTTTACTTTGCCTAAATCCTGCTTCAGCAGTCATTAATCTAGTCATATCGAAGAATGATCTAGAATTAACCTTTTCTTTTTCTGCGTCTTCTATCATTTCTTGTATTGTTAAATATTTTCTAGCAATCAAACCACTAGAATAACCAGCATCAGCAGCATTTTTTTCAGCTTCATAATCAGCTTTTACTAAGAAAACACATGTTTTTAATGCTGTTGGATTGGAAAAACAAACTTTATTATTTTTATAAAGATCATAAGCATGCCCAGCCTCATGAGAAATACTGCCTTCTAATTCTTCTAAATATTCTAAATGGGGTCTAACAAGATCTTCAAGAATAAGAGTGTCTGGACAGTGAAATAAATAAATTGTTTGAAAATTACTAAAACAAACATGTTTTCCAGCAGAAGAATCTGGATTTAAACCGTTTGTTCGAAGAAAACTTCTCTCTATTTTTTTCTTAAGATTCACAAAATCATTTTTTGTTTTGCATATGTGAAGATTACATTGTGGTGGAAAACCAGACATATCTTCAGCAACGTTTTCATAAATTTCAGCGGTCAAATCTCTGAAACTAGGAGTAACGTTTCCATAAGTATGAACTTCAATTGTCATACCAATTAATAAAATGCTAAACAATTTAAATCTTGATTCTTTATTTTATAAGTCAAGGTTTCTAAATTATTTCTATGAAAAAACTGGTGTCCATAAGTTTGATATTTATAATGTTTATAGCTGGATGTGCACAAACACAAACTGCTGTTTCTAAACCAAGATATTATTGTGATGTTAAAAATGCTTCATTCTGTCAAGAACTTTTTATAAATTGTGCAGACTCAATACAAACAACCGAAACAATCATGATGACAATGACCCTTGATATTACTAATGAAGGGAATAGCTGTTATGTGGTATATGTGGTTGATAAATCTGATGTTCCTGGATATCAAGGCACTTCAATGACATGTAATTTTCCAATAGTAGACAAAACAGTTACTCCTACAAAAGAAGAATATGGTTTTAGTGGTTGCGAAGGTTCTTTAAAGGATATATTAATTGGGGAAATGATACAGACTACTATTGGTCCACTAATTGAAACAACTGAACAAACAGAAATTACAGAAAGATTATCAAAAAGTGTAACAATTAGCTCAGCGATTTGTGTTAGCACGCCTGATTTTATAAAATTTAGACTAAAACATACAGGAATAATTGACATTGATGCAGGAGAATTGTATGTTACTTTGGATGGAGATGAGATACGAACAGCACCAGATATAAAAGAATATTCTTTAGTAGCAGGGAGTCCATCTGTTGAATTTACTTACACTGCTTCTGATGATAAAACAAATAGAGTCTTAGTAATTTATGCTCCTGCAGGCGAAGCTTGGCAATCATTAACATGCTCGTAATTTAAATTCTGATTTTTCTATATTCTTAGTATGAAACTCAAAGAATTCCTGAACCCAGACTGGAGAAAGACCGTATTATTTGTATTTTTTATTATGTTGTCAATTATTTTTCCCCTAATTCCTAGACAACTAAATATTCTTTTAATTGGTACATTGGTTTTTTACTATCTCTTCTCCTGTTTAATAGTCTGGGTTTATGAAATAATAAAAGAACCAACAGAAACAATAGACGATTATGATAGAGTAAAACAAATAATGAAAACAGGTAAAGGATTTGGAGGAAAGGAAGCTAGAATTAAATTAAGATCCCTTGAATCATCTATGAAAAAGAAAAGGGATACTGAAGAGGATTAGAGAAATACTTAGATAAAGCTTAAATCTTAATTGTTCTATATAATAAATATGAAGAAAAAGAAAACTAAAACAACATGGTGCTATTCTTATAATTTATTATTTAATGAAAGAATTGACAATCCTTAAACTAATTATTCTTTATTCTTAGTATGAGGAAAGAAACTATTTTTTCAATTTTCCTTTTTATCCACTTTCTTATATTTTTCTATAAACCTTTCCCTCATCACAAAGACATTAGCCAAATTCACAACCTACCAGTTCTTTATATATTGGTAAACTGGACATATATAATCCCCCCATTCTCAAAAAAACATAATCTTAAATACTATCGAATTTTATTAGAATATAATTAAGGAGAGATTGTATGGAAGAAGAAACAGTTGAAGAGGAAGAGGAAACAGTTGAAGAGGAAGAGGAAACAGAACCAGAGGTTACTGAAGAGGAAACAGAACCTGTTGAAGAACCTGAGGAGATTCCAGAAGAGGAACCTGAAGCAGAAACAGAAGAAGTTGTTGAAGAAGTTAAGGAAGAACCTGAAGTTGTTGAAGAAGAGGAAGAAGCACCTGAAACTGAAGAGAAAACTGGTTTTGAAAGAAAGATGCACAAGGCAGTTTGCGCTGATTGTGGAAAAGAATGTGAAGTTCCTTTTAAACCAATGGAAGGTAGACCAGTCTACTGTAGAGACTGTTATCGAAAACATAGGCCTCAAAGAAGAGGAAGAAGAAGATTTTAATTCTTCTTATTTTCTAAATCTATCATAAATCCAAACAACGGGAACAGAAGAACTGTAAAAGAAAAATGCATTCAATACTATAGTTACTAATTTATTTGTTAAATTTAAGAAATTTGAATTTAATTATAATAATAATGAAGATACTAAGTGTTTGTGGTAGTCCAAGAAAAGGAAATTCAGAAGCAATTCTCAACAGAATAAAACAAATTTTAGAGAAAAAAGGAGTGGAAAATGAAATTATTCTATTAAGAGAAAGGAATATAGAAAGATGTGATGGTTGTGTTGAATACTGTAATAAAAAACTTGATTGTAAAAAACAAGACGATATGATAGAAATCTTTGAAAAAATAAAAAATGCAGATGGATACGCATTTGTTTGTCCAAATTATTTCAGAATGCCTCCTGGAATTTTCAAAAACTTTATAGACAGATGCAGCATACTCTATACTGCACAAACTGATCTATCTATGAAAAGAGCAATTGTTATTGTTGTTGGGACAGACGCAATAGAAGAAATAGATGTTTGTTTAAAAAACGTCACTAATAATTTCTGCAGAACTTTGGGTATTTCTGTTGTAGCTGAAAAAAGTTTTCAATCAAGAAGCGAGCTTGGAGGAAATTATAATGATATTTTTGAAAACAAAATAAACCCCAATATAGACATAGAAATTGAAAGAATGGTTGATGAATTATACAAAAGTCTATCATAATGCGTTTTTACAATTTATTGTTAACTTTTGATTCATTTTACAAGATTTTTTGTGGATTAGGTTTATTCGTTTCTAAACAAAACAATTAATATATAAAGTTCTGGTGTTAACATGACAGAAGCTATATACAAGAAAGATTTGTCTAAAACAGACGAAAATGGAACGTTTTTTTGCGAAGGTTGTGGAACTGAAATAAACCCTGATATTGAAGATGATACTGTTTATGAAATCAGTACAAGGATGAAAGATGGTAAAATAGAATCAATAACTGTTGACTGTAAAAAATGTGGAAGTAAAACAGAATTAGATGGTTTTCCAAAGTACCTTCAATAGAAAAGCTATTTAAATTTTCTTTGATTTCATAAAAGAATTTAAATAAGTGTCTACTTCCTGTTTTGAAAATCCCTCATTAATTTTCCTCTCAACTTCATCACCTATTTCTAGCGCCTTTCCAATCTCTTTTGATTTCTCATAATCACCAACAAAGTCAAAGCAAGTTTTTACCAAAGAACCATGGCCGTATGGAGGAAACACTGCTCCAACAAAAATAGGTGAGGTCTTCAAAAGAAAATTAAACCTATTATGAGGTTTGATCTCAGATGCAATAAATTTAAGGGTTTTATGCACATCTTCTGATGCTCCACCACTGAAAAAGTTTTTTATAGCAACTGAAAACATTCCTATAAGAGATTTTTTGTCATATTTTTCCATTTGTTTATTAAAATCTTCAACAGATAAGGATTCTGGTTCATAATAAGTGTCTAGACCGTATCTTTTGAATCTTTCATCAGTTGTGTATGTGCGTAACTTTGGTTTTACATGTTTTTCAGATATTGTTTGAACTGTATACGAAGCTGCACCTGAAAGTAGGCCAGAAAGATGAAAAATTGGGCTTGAAAAAAATGAATCTCTATTTAAAGCGTAACTAGCAGCACCTGAAGTTATGCCTAAGGCAGTTCCTAAATGATCATCAGCAAAACTTTTTTCACCATTTTTTACTATGTTTACTATTTTTTCTGAAAAATCCTTGACTTCCATGTTTTCACTTAACAGAAAAATGAGATAATTAAAGATTTAAACTCTTTTATTGAATGTGAGGATCCTTAAAATAAAAAAATAATATTCTGTTACCACTAATGGTGGTAAAGCATTTAAAGATTAATACTCTATTTAGAATTGTGATGTGATGTCTGAGGAAACAAGATATAAAGGAAATTTTGAGGTTGATATGAGTAAATTAGAGGGAGACATCGTTCTATGTCCTAATCCTAAATGTGGAACTACGATAGACCCAAATAATGAAAATGATTATGTATTTCTCGATACTAAGAGAGAAAAAGGTGAATTGAAAGAATTAACTATTGGTTGCCAAAAATGCTATTCTAAGATAAGACTTACAGGATTTTTAGATAAAGAAACTTAAATCTTGGTTTCTCTAATTCAGAATCCATATGTAATAGTTCAGTATCATTGCAGCCGTTACCCAGATTATATATGGCAACAATATCAAACCTGCTTTTCTAGAAACTCTGTAAAAACTTATGATTGTAAGTAAAATCATGATCCAAAGTATAATTATTTCTATGAATGCATAAAACGGATTCTGCAAACCAAAGAAAATTATTGACCAGATTGCATTCAATATTATTTGTATGCTAAACAAAATTAAAGGAATCTTTATGTTCTTTTTATCTAATAACCAATACAAAGAAATTCCCATTAATGTGTAAAGAGTAATCCAAACTGGACCAAAAGCCCAGTTAGGTGGTCTGATATCAGGTTTTATCAATTCTTGCTCGTACCATGTTGCAATAGAAGGTGTAGTAAATATAGAACCGACAACACCTGCAATTTGACAAATTAAAATACAAGCTATTAATTTGATCCATTTATTCATGCTAATAATTAAATTTAGAAATTTAAGAATCTAATTTAAATCCTGATTTTTCTATATTTTATGTATGAAAAATGTAATAGAGATTAAAAAATTAACTAAAAAGTTTGGAGATTTAAAAGCTGTTGATAATTTTTCACTTTCTATTAAAGGGGGAGAATTATTCGGATTGCTTGGACCAAATGGATCAGGAAAAACAACAACTGTTAAATTATTAACAGGTCAAATTAAACCAACAAGAGGTTCTGCCAAGATTATGGGAGTAAATGTTTTAAAAAATCCTGTGAAAGTTAGGAAACAAGTTGGAATAATACCTGAGCAAGAAACACCGCCAAGCTTTTTGACAGCAGAAGAGTACTTGCATTTTGTGGCAAGAATAAGAAAACTAGACAATATAAAGCAAAGAGCTGACAAGTGGTTCAGTTTCTTGAATTTCATGGATGAGAAAGATGTTTTATGCAAGGATTTGTCAAGAGGAACAAGACAAAAGTTAATGTTTGCACAAGCCTTTTTACACGAACCAAAACTTGCTTTTATAGATGAGCCATTAATAAACTTGGATCCAATAATCCAGAAAAAGGTAAAGGATTTTCTAAAGGATTTTGTTAAAGATGGAGGCACAGTGTTTTTATGCACTCATGTTCTTGAGATTGCTGAGGAAGTTTGCACAAGAATAGGAATAATAGACAAGGGCAAACTTATTCATGAAGGTCCTATAAAAACCTTGAAGAAAAAAAGACAACATCTTGAAGATTTCTTCTTAAAATTATTGGAGGAATAAAATGTTAGAAATTCTAAAAGGTATGATGAAGGAGGAATGGCGCATACACTCATGCCTTTTTGGAAATTTTATGTTTGCTTTGTTTCCAGTCATACTACTGATATTATCATTCTCAATGTCTTTGTTTATCCCAATTTTAACTATCATGTTGCCAATTAGACAGATCACAATAGTCACTCATTACATATTTGTGCTATTTGGTTTGAGCGTTGGCTCTTTTGGTTTGTTTGGAAGAGAAGCCATGAACAGAAGATTCGGGCAAGCAAGCCTAATGGCCTATTCATCTAGAAGTCTTCCTGTTTCTGAAAGAGAATTGTTTGTAAATTTCTTTATAAAAGATATCATTTACTATTTTATTTTGTGGATTCTTCCTTTTGTTTTAGGCTTTTCCTTGGCTTCACCACTTATTTCAGTAAGTTTGAGTTCTGCTCCTTTAATTTTATTGACTTTAACATTATCATTTTTAACTGGTCTGTCTTTTGTTTTCTGCCTTTCAACAATTTATGTGCATTCCAGTAAAGTTCTGCTAGTTGTTCTGATATCAATATTAACTATAGGTTTGTTTTTATCCAATTATTTTTACATAAGTTTAACAACTATATTGCCATCATTATCTTTTTTCCTTGCACCTTCATTTACTAAGCTGATCATATCTTTGTCTGTTATCATAGTATTGTTCATTTTATCTTCAATATTCTTGAAGGTAGATTATCCTCAGAAAGTTAGAAGATTAAATAATTCTTTTGATAAACTATCAAATTTTTTCAAGTTTACCAAATACCCAGATTTTATTTCAAAAGATTTTTTGGATTTGAAAAGAAGTGAAGGTGGTTTAGGAAAGATAATATTTTCATTTCTTTTTCCACTGTTTCTTGCTTGGATACTTATTTTTGTTTTTTTAAAATTCCTGCCAATATTCAACTTCCTTATAATATTTTCTTTGTTTTTAGGAATAATATCATCTTCATTTTATAACTGGATCACAGAATTCGACGTGTTTACTTCTTATGCCTTCCTTCCTGTCAAGGTTTCAAATATGATGAAAAGTAAGATTATTTGTTATGCAATAATTAACATCATTCCTGTTATTATTTTGATTTTGGTTGCAATAGTAATGAATCAGCTCTTTTATTTTCTCCCAGCATTATTTTTGTTTTTGTCAATTTCTTCATATACTATGGCTGTGCTTGTTTATTTAGGAGGACTGTTTCCTAATATTTTGATATACAATGCAAAAATATTTTTAGAATATTTACTTTTAACAGCTTCTGTAATAATAGTCTTGGTTTTTTTGTCTGCATTTAATCCGTTTTATTCTCTTGTTAGCCCAGTCATGATTATTGCTTCTTTTTATTTGATTAAGAAAAGTTTTAAGAAATGGAATAAGATTGAACAACCTACTTTTTGAGTTCTAGTTCTACGGAATTTTAATCCTTAAATCCTGATTTTTCTAAATCAATCCGAACCAAATAAAAAAGTCGTGTTTTTATTTTTAACTTTCCATATCTGGGCTATATGAATGAAGAACTTGTTAAAAGTAGAATAAATCAAATCAATGATATATATGGAACTAATGGTAGAACTATTCCTAATGCTTTCAAGATGTGTAAAATTCTTGAGTTGGGTCCGAAAAAATATCAATTTGGTGAATTTGTAAGTCTTTATAAAGAATGTAATGGTGGTTATTTCTAATGATTTTAAATCCTGGTTTTTTACTTAGAAATTCTTTCTAATGTTTCTAATGCTTCTAAAGCTATTCTACCCTTTCCTAACATTTTATATCCTGTTGAATCTTCATTCTTTTCAACCAAACCAGCTTGCTGTAAAACAGTAAGTTTAGCGTTCACCTCTGAAGGTGTAGAACCTTCATATAAATCTTGTAACTTTTGAGAATGTACATATCCTTTAGAGCTTCCTAATAATTCTAAAGCATCATGACTTTCCACTATTATTTTTACTAATTCTTCAGTTTCCTTTTTCATAACAAATGTAATGAGATGATTAAATATTTAAGCTTGAAGAAAAGGGTTTAAATGTTTTAGTGTTGTATAGAAACATATGCTAGAAACGAAAAAAGAACAGTCTTGGGAAACATGTAAATATAGGTTTCCATCAAAACCTGAAGACAAAGTACCATGTGTATCGGAAAAATATGAATTATTTGAATCTTACAGTTGTGGAAATGAAAATATTGTAAAAAGTAGAATTTATCCTACTTTAGTAATTAGAGAAGGAAAAGACGGCCCTTTAAAACAACTAGCATGCTTTCATAGTGTTGGTGATCATGAATCTCTTTGTATGTTTGAAGGTAAAATTCTTGGAGATGATGCAATAAGGTTTTCAGTCAAAGTTAAAGAAGCACTTAGAGGATGCACACATTGTAAATTTTACGAACCCAAAGAAAAAATAATCATTATATCCTGATTTTAGCAATAATTTTAGTATGAGGAGATTAAGTTTAAAATTCTCTTTTAATATCTTCAATTGTTATTTCTCTTATTTGTATTGGAGGAACATTTGTTTCTAGTCTACATTGATCTGGAAAATACATTGGTTTTCCCGGCCATCTATTACCATATGCAGCAAATCTAACTATATATGCCTCTGACAATTGTTCTCTATGTTCAATACCAGAAACGACACCTTCCTCTAAATTACCATAATGAATGCATGAACATCCAGAAAATTTATTTTGAATAGGATATTGTACAGATAGATTAGGAAGTGATAAATTTACTAAACCTGTTTGGTTATCTCTGGTAGCTGTAAGGTCAAGAAATATCATACCTGTCTTAACACCAACACCACATAGAGAGTCTCCTCTAAGTTTGTAACCAAAATGTTCTTTCCATAATTTTTCAAGAGAGGTTTTAACTTCTCTTGTATTTTTTTCTTCAATTGCCCTGTTAAGTGATTTTATAACTGTCATGAAAAGTTAATAGAACAATTAAAAATTTAAAGTCTTCGGTTAAAGAAAAGTCTTTAAATGTTTTCCTATTCTTTTGTTTTTTAGTGATTAAATGGGATTATCAAAAATTTTAGATTGCTTAAAATACTTAGATAGTGATTTTTGGCTTGGAAAAAGTTTAGAATCTGAAGTTGAAAATATAATGAGACCATCAAAAATAACTAGATTAAAACGTATTCCTTGTACGGCCATGGGCTATGCACTTTGTATTGCTTTAAGAATTCCTGCAGACTATGAAACACTTGATGGTGGGGTTGTAAAAAATGTTTATTCTTCTCTTAGAAAGAAAGGTTATTCTGAAGAAAAAATAGATGCTGCATTCGATGAAATGGGTTTATAAAGAAACTTAAATCCTGATTTCTAGAGTGGTTTAAATTGTTTACTTTTTTTTGGGTCCTTTTACTTTTTGTCCTAACATCATTCCAGAGAATATTGTTCTAGGTCTGATGCCTTTTATTTTTGCTAGTTCTCTATCAATATCTGTTATTTCTGTTTCATTTTTTGCATTGAAAACTGCTACATAACCATCAGAAGGCAAAACCCCGCATGAAAAGGCTTGGTACACATCGACAAAATTATTTATCTTTGACACATCTTCCAAGGCTTTTTTTGGAACACGAACATCAGAGCCTAGGAAATATAAAACTATTTCTTTAACAGCCATAATAATGTCTAGAACAGTAAACAATTTAAGCTTGAAATCAATTTAAATTATTTCTCTTATTAATAATTTTTAAAGTGTTAAAATGGTCAGAGAAACTTTCAAACACTTATCTTCTCTTTAATGTTTTCATGAATCTTTTAGGATTTGAGGGTGTTATCATAAAGTGTTTACCGTCTCTTGTTGTAATCAGAATAGTATCCCTCAGATTTGTTATTATTGATCTCACCCAGCCCAAGTTGGGAACATAAAAAAATCCAGAATAAAAACTTGCGCCAACCTTAAAATTAAAAGGATACATTATCTTTTCAATATTTTTAATATCCTTTAATCTTATTTTAATTGCTACAAAAGGCGACCAAGAAGTTAACAAACCGTCTTTAATCTTGTATTTTATGTTGTAAAAGCTTATTGTTAGAGTTAAAAGCATTAAAATAACAAAAAGCATTACACCGCTTATAATAACTTGTGCAGAAGAGGGAGCTAGGTATAATTCAGCTACTAAATATAACCAAAGATAAAACAATGCAACGATGATTGTTATGGATGTGTACAAACCAACTATCCATCTGCTCTTGTAAGGTTTGTTGATGACCTGTTTTCTCATAATAAAGAATTAGCGAAAGTCTGTATAAATAGTTTTTGTGAGAATAATAATTGTGATTCTTAAATTCTTTTTTATTGAATGTGAGATATAATTTTCATATTTTTCTTAATTTTTCAATAGCAAGTCTATCTGGTTTTATATCCAAAACATTAATGTCATCTGTCCAATAGATTCTTTCAGCTGTTATGGCAGTGGGTGTTCCAGTGTATTTTTGAA
>CAYGBE010000015.1:0-5172 GCA_964348065.1 uncultured archaeon | reverse complement strand
TCGCTGATTTGCGGCATATCTTCAGCTAATAGAGGCACCAGCTCGTATGGGCGCTTCAGGAAGTGATATTGATACAGCGGCTCGAACATCTGGCTGGCGACTATGACCGAATAAACGTCTCGCATATTGCCGGGGTCGAGGCCTTTTATCTTGGCCGAAAGAACGTGATGTAGGACCATTTCGTTTGGCTCTTCGAGTTGCCCTGAGCCGTCACATCCTGCAATAATCAACAAGACATTGGTAAATACAATTCTTGCAAACTTCAAGGCAAAGTCCCTTTTGCTTTAAGCTGTTTATTGTATATCGTTTCGCCGGGTGCGGATTCGAATATAAATTATCACGAATCGTTCGTCAATAAGCAACTTATTTTATCGTGCTCTCGATTGAAAATTCCTGTTTGTGCGCGGGTAAGTAAATTTAATAGTCTGTGATTTTACTCGCGGTAATTTACTACCCTAAAGGGTATAGAATTTCTGTCAGTCAATAAAATACCCGTAATAAGCGTTTTTTCTAGTCTGCAAATAGATGTCTTCTAATTTCAATACAGGGATTAGTATGTCAATATGCTTATTATGGGCAGTGTGGGTATTTGAACGGGCCGGATGGGGTGGGGAGTTGTGTTTTAATGTTTGATGCTCATGGCAAATTAGCGGAGGACGGAAGGCTTGAGTGTGCGGCAATCTTAGCACATTATTTTTTTAAAAAATGGGAAAATTATTTTGGCAAATTTGTTGAGATATGATATATTACGTTGTTAGAGATACATCCCTTGAACATCATCATCTTTATTTTCTGGCGAGTTGTTTGCGTACAAAAAGCGATAACATTAACGCCCAAATATGGGGGGTAGGAGGTACAAAAAGTGAGGAGTAAAAACGAAGCGTTAGCACGATTCTTAGTTTTCTTTGTCCTGCTCTTGGTCTTGGTTAAACCAGCCAATTCGGTTACACTCCCTTTCGAGGACGGTTTCGAAAATATTGCCGTTGGTGATTATCCAAACGAGAATGGGTGGCGGAACTTGTTCAGTGGCAGAAGTGCCTATGTCTCGGACGAGGTGGCACACAATGGCAGCCGGTCTTTTCGACTCGAGTCATATTCATCCTGGGCACGCACAGATTACGTTTCCATTCCCGAAATTCCGGACATCCTAAGTTGTGAGGTGTCTGTTTTGCCCGACCCGAATCCTGCCAGGCCGGTTTACGTAGGGTTTGTAGAGAGTATTGGAAACTTGAATCCGTCTTACAACAAGTTCAGAATCTACACCAGCGACGGGTCAATCGGTTCTGTCCACTTTGATGCCGGATATGGTCTGCCCAGCGTCGAGCTTGGTAACTTCAATGTCGGCGACTGGATTACCGTAAAGGCAGATTACGACTTTACAAACCAGGTTGTGGATCTTTGGCTGAATGGTCAGCTCCTCGCTACTGACGTGTCTATAGTACCGAGGGAATTTTATGATGCCGACCCAAGGTACAGGCGAAATATTATTCTTAGTCAGTGGGGAGTCATGGAAGGCAATTGGGGTGGTGGCGGTACAGGTGTAATCTACATTGACGATGTGCGTATAACCTCTGGAACAATCACGGCCGAGGTAAAATACGGGGGCGGCCGGGGGACGGCGGAAGATCCCTATTTGATTCATACTGCTCAGCAGATGAATGCAATCGGTGCCAATTCCAATGACTGGGACAAGCACTTCAAGCTCATGGCGGATATTGACCTTAGCTCCTACTCGGGAACAGATTTCAATATCATCGGATATTATAAAAATGATGATGATAACAAACCGTTTACGGGTGTTTTTGACGGAAATGGTCATACAATCTCAAACTTTAGCTACACTGTAGGGTTTTTCGGAGATCACTTCATAGGACTTTTCGGATATGTCGGTGGAACTGATATGGAAATCAAAGGTCTGGGATTGATTGATCCTAATGTTAATGCAGGAACGAAAAGAGGTGTTGGTTCACTTGTTGGCCTCATGGAGTATGGAGACATTACAAATTGCTACGTACGGAATGGTAACGTATCGGGGAATACTTGGGTCGGTGGGCTTGCAGGGCGCACTTTTGTTAACACGATTACCGACTGCTATGTTGAAGCTGATGTATCAGGATTCACTAAAATCGGCGGCCTTGTAGGAGTAAATTATGCCGGGTTAATTAAAAACTGCAGTTCGTCAAGCGATGTTTTCGGAACATCAAAAATCGGAGGATTGGTAGGAGTAAATGAGTTTTTGATGGAACAGGGTTTTTATATACCGGGTAATATCACCGGCTGCTGTGCCGAAGGAAAAATGGAAGGACTGAATTGTGTTGGAGGGCTGGTTGGAGATAACCTTGGCAGGGTTACAGATTCATATGCCACTGGAGATGTTTTTGTATTGTTTGTTTTTCAAATAGATGGTCCGCCTGGTGGTAATCGCATCGGAGGGCTTGTAGGACATAATTATTACTGGACAGACGCACTTGTTCCACCTTCGGTATTACGTTGCTATTCAACAGGCAGCATTACAGAAAGCATTTTGGGTACCGATAATGTTGGCGGACTGGTGGGATTAAATGAAGGAACGGTTACTAATTCTTTCTGGGATGTTGAAACCAGTGGAATCTCAAGTAGTGATGGTGGTACGGGCAGGACAACGTCTCAAATGCAGAGACAAAGCACCTTCATCAATGCAGGCTGGGATTTCATAAACGAGACTGCAAACGGCACCGAAGATATCTGGTGCATTGGCGAAGGCCGGGATTATCCCAGACTGACCTGGGAGCTTATCGAAGAAGAACCAGATGAAGTGGCCGATTCTCTTTCCGAGGCTATGGACACTTCATTGAGTTTCACAACGGGTGGCAATGCGGACTGGTTCGCCCAGACCACGACCTCCCGCTACGATGGGGATGCGGCACAAAGCGGAGATATCTCAAGCAGCCAGGAGTCGTGGATGCAGACGACGGTGAGAGGGACAGGAACTGTGAAGTTCTACTGGAAGGTATCGTCTGAGGAAGATTTTGACTTCCTGGAGTTTTACATCGACGGCTCGCTGCAGGAAAAGATCAGCGGCTTAGTGGACTGGGAACAGAAAACCTACCCCATCAGCACTTCGGGTTCACACACTTTGGAATGGCGATATATGAAGGATCCGAGCGGTAACTCTGGTAGTGACTGCGGATGGGTGGACAGAGTGGAGTGGGTAACGACTTCTTGACTTCCCCCCCGATTCCATGTAAGAGGTGCTGGACACGGATTTTAATTTTGTTATGAATAGCAGCAAAGTGTAAAATAAAAAATATGGAATTAAAAATGTAAGGCGTAGGAAGATTAATCTTTTTAGGGATGAACAATGCCGCAGAGTATTGTAATTAAGGCAAGTGAAATTGAATTTGAGGCGGAGTTGAATGATAGTGAAACGGGCAAGGCGATATATGGTGCTCTGCCGATACGGGCAAAGGCGCAGCGGTGGGGCGGGGAGATATATTTTAGTATACCTGTGAGCTGTGAGCTTGAAGAGGACAGCAGGGAAGTATTGGAGGAAGGGGAATTGGGATATTGGCCGCCGGGGCAGGCCTTTTGCATTTTCTTCGGGCCGACACCTGCATCGGGCGGCGATGAAATCAGGGCGGCATCGGCGGTGAATATCGTCGGGAGGATGAAAGCAGACCTCTCAGGATTGTGGGATGTTCCGGATGGTGCGGAAGTTTCTATCGAGAAGGTTTAATTATTTTGGTTGTTTTGTGGGCGGGTCGGGCCCGCTGCCCCGACTTGCGTCGCCAGATGCAGGGGCAGGCAGAGGCAGTGGTGCGGTGCGGGTGCTGTTGCCGGTTGAGCCGTAGTCGAATTTCAAGGTCGTAGGTAATTGGCCGGGCGTTGTTTCTGTGCCGAGTAATCTGTCGTGCTCGTCCAAAATGGCCTGTGCATTTTGCCGCTCGAGGGCCCTTCTTATCGTCAGTTGCGGGTTGCCCAGAAGCCGGCCGATACATTTGTCTTCGGTCTCGACCAGTACCGAGGCCAAATGGCTTTTCTGGGTATCGTTCAAAATAGAAGCGCCCTTGATGTACCTTTGTATCGCGTAGGAATACAATTGCGCAAAGCGCCGGGCAATCTCAGGCTTCGTATCAATTGTTGTCGTCAGCAGTCCAGCAGGAGACTCAGTGGGCACGGGTATTTTGCTGCTGAGATATTTCAGCAGGGCACTATCATAAAGTTCATACTTCACGGTCCAGTCGGCGTATTGTCGAATTCGCAAATCAGCTATTTGGATTAGCAGCTGTTCAGCTTCCGGGATATTCACGCCGGCCGCAAATTGAGCTATCAAGGCTACTATCTCTGCCGTGCTGTTCTCGATAAGCCCTCTAAGCTGTGCTGCAATAGCCGATGCCTGGTTTGAGTTTGCCGCGGCGTTTAACTGTCTTATGATGTCGGTATTGGTAAGGCAATGGGCGGCCCAGTAACGAATAACCATATTCTCATTTTTTAGCATCGCGATAGCCTGGTCTGCCAATCCCAGGTCATGCAGACCATCCATCAGAATCAAAAGATTAATCGTTACTGCGGTTGTTCGTTCCGGCCGACCTAATTCTCGAGCCTGTTGAAAACCTGCGGCGATATGTCTGCGGGCCGACTCAGAAAACTGTTGGGCGTATTGGCCCTGGGTGCTCTGCCTGCTGAGGATGACTGTACGGGTCTTTGCTATGTCGGTAAGATCCCTGGTTTGGACCAATTCTTGTATCGCTTGTGCAAGAAAATTGTCGATAATTTTTAAATCGCTGTTATCGAGAACCGCCTTTTTGCGTACGTTGTCAACCTCTCTGGTAGATACGGCTACGGAGCCCGAATTCATCAGAAAAACAAAAAACGCCACCAGAACAGCGAAAATCAACCATTTTATCTTCATTTTGTAAATACCCTATAAATTGCCGGTTTTGGATTAGACACTCTCCAGCATATACCTACATCCAACACCCTCAGTTTAACTTTTAAACCAGGCTTTGTCAAGTGAATTCGTCTCAAACTTAGGGGTTTTCTCTTGAGCTTCTCCGCAGCAAGTCCTTGTGAATTGAATCTCGCCGAACAGGGTTCTCAAAAAAATCCCGAAGTCTGAGATTTTCCTTGACGGGGAGATGGCTAATATGATATAAACAAAATTGAATTAATCTGTGGAATTTGCTCTCTTAA
>CAYGBE010000014.1:0-2918 GCA_964348065.1 uncultured archaeon | reverse complement strand
CCACATCGAGACGCGGTGGTGGTTTCTGTTTTCTTAGCGTCGAAGGGCTCGGCCCCAATACGGCCCGCAACGACCGCTATCATTGAAATCCAATAGACATACCATATTTTTCGAGTCATTATCTTCTTTCTTTCGAAAAGTCTCATAATAAAGGCTTGGCTGCACACCGAAGTCACAGGCTCGCCATTATCTCAACGTATGCTTAGTCAGCCACGCAATTAGCACTGAGATCGCAATCTCGTTTTTCAGCAGCGAAGCGATTCATCTTGGCAGGTACAGCCGAATGTCGTCAAAGAACACCAGACCCGAACCACCAGGCTGCGGATTGTCCGCATCGCCAAAGCCGATAGATAGTCTGCTGACATCGGTCAGGACAACGCCGGCGTCACTGAATTCTTGCAGGTCGAAATTCCATTCAGTCCACATGTCTATCAGTGCCGCATCGGGGTCATCGTGGTACACCGTAGCAGACGCGCCGCTACCATCTTTAACAGTTACATACATCGGCTCAGCCTCATTGCTGAGCATCCCGATGTCCTGGTTGACCCACTGGCCCGTACCATCACTTGTAACGTTGGAGAATTTGGCCTCGCACGTAAGAGCAGTGTTATGACTGGTCAGCGCTAAGCCTATGTACATAGGTGCATCCATGGCTACCGTCGTCAAATTCAACTGCGTCCAGGTCTTGCCGTCCGCTGAATAATAGGCCCTGACAAGTCCGCCCAATGTAAGTTCTAATTTTACCCACTGAGGAGCGGTAATGCCTTCTTCGAAAAACCTTTCTGTGTCACCGCCTGTGGCATTGCGGAACTGGAACCGGACCCCGTTTTCAGGTGTAATGAGCAGTGCGGCGTTGGCCGAATCCGCCTCAAGTGTATCACGAATCATCACGCCCGCCTTGGCAAAAGGATCTGTGTTCTCCATGCTCTCGACCTTTGCTGAAATCGAGACGGCACCGGAAACCTCCTTCCAGGCGAAGTGGAACTCATCAGAGTTATCCCAGATGTCCGTGCCTGAAGCGGTCATTGTATATGTTCCGGTCGGTCCTTCACCGAAGCCGCCAAGATACGCCGGATGGCCCTTGAACCACAGCGATAGTACTCCAACACCTTCTCTGGTCCAATCCTGCGCGGGGCTAAACAGACGTGCGGCTTCAGAGTAATTTGCCGGACCACTGTTGTTATAGAAAAATGGCATTGACTGCTTACCACCATGGACAATCGTAGTCTCAGCATAGTGCTCTCCCTTGCTTAAGTCTGCGTCATTACTAACGATAGCGCCATTTGTCTCGACCTCCCATCCGTCTATCCACGTACTGAATATCTGGTCTTCGGCCGGAGAGTCCTTGTAACCTTCAAAATCATCCACAACAAAATAATCAGCTACTGCAAATTGCCAGAAGGCTCCTACATCCCAGCCGGTTGTGCTGTTAGCCTCATCAATCCGCCAGTAATAGGTCTTATCCAAATTCAAGCTAAGGCTTCCATCGATAGGATAACGTTCAACATCCTGCTCGATTCCTCTGATATCATCGTTGACATCGTCAAAGTTCTCGCCGAAGAAAAGCCTGTGCTTGGGTGACAATCCTTCAACATAAGCACCTGGTCTCCACGTCAGTGTCACTTCCGGCGGCACATTTGCAGCGCCATCAGGCGGGTAGGGATCAGAGGCCAAGGCGTGAGAAATACCTACACCTGTCATGACCGGATTAATCTCTCGGCCTGTTAGCGACCGACTGTAGATGTAGATTTCGTCGAGTGAACCGTGGAAAGTTCTCTCCAACTTATAATTAAGCCCGATAAGGACTGGGGCATCAACGTTCGGACCTATTGAGAATGGTCGATGCCCCACCTCATCAACGCCGTTAACATAGACTGTGGCATTGGTTCCGTCAAATGTAAAGGCCAGGTGAACCCATTCGTTTTTAGGCATAATGGAGAAAGGAGTCGATCCGGCAGCGCTGGTGTAAGACGAGACATTGCCTTGATACGAAAGACCCACCCTGTCAGTATAAGGTTCCTCATCACGGGCTCCCCACAATTCGATCTGGAACATCATAGTATCTGCGCCCCAGCCGTTCGACTTGGTAAGAAAGTGCTGAAAAGTCCCCGTTCCGTCCCAGAATGCCCAGAGAGCAAGGGTAAATTTTCCCGTCCCATTTGTAGGGTCGAAGACTCCACAATCAACTCCCATGCATCTGTTTGGGTCGAACGCAACTGCGCCGCCAAACCCTTCCGGCCCGGACACCCATTCCGGGGTTCCAATCAGCGTTCCATGGTGACCATTGCCGGAGCTGTCATTGGCGATATCGCCGGAACCCTCTTCAAACCTCCACCAGCTCACGAGGTCTGCCTCAGCCACGCTCATCAGAAGCATGCCAAGCAACAAAACAAAACATACTCGATAAATCAATTTCTTATACATAATACTCCTTCAAAAAGAGCTAAAATAACTAACTGTGCTTTGGCCACAGTTGCTCATCAAGCCACTGATCCACCAAAAGAATATAATCCTTAAAATCAAAGCATCTTACGGCTCAGAAGGCGGCAGGTCTTATGAGGAATACTGGACCCACGCTAAGAGGTGGGGGCCCAATTGTCCAATTCAATGCCTAACCTGTTGCCAATCGCTGCCGACACGTCGTATACCGAAGAGGTCAAGCAAAACTCCACCTTTCCTTTGGTATCATTTCCTGAATCACCGTTTCCATCCAGCAGATCTACGGCAGCATATACATAATCGCGTTACGGAACATCCGCTCACCTTCGGCGGTGAGGTTATACGCTCCCTGAGCAGTGACAGGAGGGCCATCGACTTCTTGTGTGCCAGCTACAAATAACATCCGGGGACCTCCGGCTATCTGGCCTGAGCCTTCATAAAACTCTACACCAGCAGCCCATTCGGCGATGCAAGCCCAG
>CAYGBE010000013.1:0-2776 GCA_964348065.1 uncultured archaeon | reverse complement strand
GCGGGCTCAAGGTCAAGACTTGGCGCCTGACCTGCACCAACGGGTAGGTTGGGGCCAACCTCCCAGCACGCCCCCGCTGGATGAAATGTGGGCTGTGTGGCATACCATCACCAGCGCTGTTGATCGCTACCTGGACACGCTGACTCCCGAACTGTTGCAGACCCACCTCGAATGGGAGGGCAAGACCCGTACAGAGAGCATTGGCACCATGCTCTTGAGAAATATTTACCACTACTGGTTTCATATTGGCGAAGCCCACGCTATTCGGCAAATGCTAGGGCATCCTGATTTGCCACAATTCGTGGGGGATATGTCAGAGGCGCTGTACCGTCCAGTAAGTTAGGGACAGCTAGGGTCTGAAGTTTCTGCAAAGGAGAAAACGCCAAGATGATGAATCTCGAATATTCCACCACGCAATTGTCGCAAAACGCGGATACGATTCAGAATCCGTCAGTTGGCTCAACTGCACTGGCAATACGAGTCTTTTTTGGCGGAACCTTATTCCACACGCTATGCGGGGGCCTGGTAAAAGAGAGAGGAGTTGCACCATGCCAGGTCTTGATCGGGCCCAGATTCTGCCCGAACCAGAACTACCCGACCCAGCCCAGTTGCTGGCCGAGGGGCGGCGGCTGGCTCGAACGGTGACCGTCGGACCTTGCCCGTTCCTGAGTGCCTACGGCGTTCGCTCCGAGAGCGAGTACAAACGCCGGCGGATGGCCAAGGGGACGATCATGCTCCACGCCCAGGCCGGGTACCGCAGTCTAGCCAAGAGCCTGCGGGCCTACGCCGAGATTTACGAGCGGGTGGCCGCGGCCGGCTACCGGGTGGACCGCTACGGCATCTGCTTGGACTGGAGCATGGGCTACCCGGCCGCCCAGCGGGCCAACATGCCCCGAGGAACCGGTCTGATCCTGGAAAAATCGGAGGATTTTGTCGCTCTGACCCAATCCGCACCGGTAGCGCCTCATTTCGGGGACTTTGTCATCGGCACGCCGGCCGCGGTCGAGAACACGGTAGCTGCCCTGGCCGCTGGCGCGACCAGCATCGGCAACCTGGGCCAGTACTTCACCTTCCGCATGCCCAGGTGGAGCGACGACGTTGGAACGACGGCCGAGACCATCAAGGCCTTGGCTCTGTGCGCCGCCCAGCCAGTCGAGATTATGGTCCACTCCAACCTAGACGACGGATTCGCTGCCCTGTTCTGCGACCTGGCCTGCGGCATCGGGGCGGTGCTGATCGAGCGCTACATCGTCGAGGAGCTCATCGGTGGTCACGTCTCGCACTGCTATGGCCACACCTTCTCCGATCCCCTGACCCGGCTGGCTTTTCAGCGGGCCCTGGCCCAGGTGACAAAAACGCCCGGCAGCATGGTCTACGGCAATACGACCATCTTTGTCGCCAGCGAGGTGGAGAACTATGCCAACCTGGCCAGCTACCTGCTGGTAGACATCGTCGCCCAGCGCACTCGCCCGACTGGTCACGGACTTAATCCGGTCCCGGTGACCGAGGCGATGCGCATCCCCGAAATTGACGAGATCGTAGACGCCCATCTCTTCGCCAACCGGCTCATTCAGCGGGCCGAGGGGTTGGCAGCCTTGTTCGACCTGGAGGCGGCCGAGAGAATCGCCGACCGGCTGGTCGAAGCCAGCCAGCGCTTCAAGGGGCGGGTCCTGAGCGGCCTGGCCGAAGCCGGCATTGACATCGCCAACCCCTTCGAGCTGCTCCTGGCCATCCGCCGGCTCGGGGCCAAGCGACTGGAGGAGCTGTTCGGCCCGGGTGAACCTCGGGAGGATGCGTTGCGCAAACGGGTGCCGGTCGTTCGAGCAACCACCGTGGCCGCTCTGGAGGCTCAAGGCGAGGGGGTGGTCCCCCTCCTGGATCCGCCTGACCAGGAAGCGATAATCCGGGCTGGCTTTACCGCCTGCGTTACCTGCACCGACGTGCACGAGTACGGGAAGATCCTCGTCGAGGCGGTGCTGAGGCGGCTTGGCCTCAATGTGATAGACGCTGGCGTCAGCGCAGACCCGGACGCGGTCGCTGAACGGGCCAAGGCGGCCGGGGCCGATTTCATCGCCGTCAGCACCTACAACGGCGTCGCCCTTGACTATCTCCAGGCCCTGCGCCTTGAGATGGCCCGCGTCGGCTTGGAGGCACCGATCTTTATCGGCGGAAAGCTGAACCAGATCCCCGAAGACAGCCCCTCAAGCCTGCCCGTTGACGTGACCGACCAACTGCGGGCTCTGGGGGCAATCGTCTGTCAACGGGTCGAGAACATGCTGGAGGAACTGCTGGAAATGGCTCAGGAGCGAAACCAATGATCGAACGAGTAGGGATTATCGGCGTCGGTCATCTGGCCGGCTACCTGGTGGAAGGCTTGAGGCAGGCCAGTCAAGACATCGAGATCATCCTCTCGCCCCACAACGCCGAGAGGGCTGCGCGCTTGGCCGCCCGGTTTGGAGCGGTGGTGGCGACCGACAACCAGGCGGTCGCGGACGCGGCTGATTTGATCCTCCTGGCGACTCGCCCCGGCGACGCCGTGGCTGCGCTCGAAGGTATCGCTCTTCGGCCCAGGCAGACGATTGTCTCGGCGGCAGCCAATCTGACGCTCGACACCCTGAAGCCGGCTGCAGCGCCGGCCACAGTGGTTCGGGCCATGCCCATATCTTGTGCTGCGATCAACCAAAGCCCGACCCTGCTTTATCCGGACCATCCTCAGGTTCGTGCTCTGTTCGGTCTCTTGGGGCAGGTCCACGTCCTAGCCGACGAGTCACGCTTT
>CAYGBE010000012.1:0-3405 GCA_964348065.1 uncultured archaeon | reverse complement strand
TCCTTTGCTTCCGTAAAGAGTTTGACGGCTTGTTGAAAAGCTTGTAGTGCTTCTCTGCTCATTTCTTTTCTACTTAAATCTTCGCCATGTTCCAAATGAGCCCAAGCTAGATAATTTGGAGCAAGATAACTCCATGACTTCAGCGTTTTGCAGAGGCTAGAGGCTTTTTCGTAATATGCTTTTGATTGTGAATATTCTTCTCTGATGTGGCTGTGTCTTGCCTTTTCTATTATACTTCGTGATTGCAGGTATGTTGCATAGCTCAAAAAGAAATCTTTAAGTGGAGCTGTTTTATTGGCGGCGAGCTTGTACTTTTCCGAACTGGCTTGAAAACTTTTGGCTGCCTCTAAATATTGGCCTATCTTGTCATAAAGTGTGCCTATTCTCCAATTGAGCTGTGCTACGTGACTGTGCCAACCAACCCTGCCGTAAGCTTTGATGGCCCCCTTGTATGTTTTAATTGCTTTTCTGAGGTTTTCTGGGTTGCTCGTTAGTGAGTAAAGCTGATCTAGAACATCGCCGTGGTTTTCATGATAATTTCCAACCGTCACATAAAGGCTTGGTTTGGGTGAGATTTTGAGGCTTTTTAGACAGGATTCCAAACTTTTCTCCATGCTCTGAACGGCTTTTTCGAGAAGATTCTGCTTTCTTAGCTTGTTAGTTTCTATTGTCGCCAATTCGGCGTTTATTAAAGCATAGTAGTTTCTAAATACGCCTTTGTTCCAGTGATCGAATGGTGTTGCTTGTTCAACGATTCTAACACTTTCTTCTCTATGATTTAATGCCTCTTCACACAATCGCTTCTTTTCATCGATTTGTGTCTTAACGGTGGAAAGATAACTTAGGGCTTTGCTGACCCCATGGTAGATACCCCAGTCTGGTCTAGGAAAAAAGCCTGAGCCAAGGGCATATTTCAGACCTTCTCGCCCGACCTTGACGGCTTTCTTTAGTAGATCAAGCTTGGCTTTGAGGTTTACTTCATCTTTAGCCAAAGCGGAATAACTCTCGGGGAGTATCCAGAAGCTTATGGGTACAAATAATGAAGCTTTGAAATTGGTGAGGGCTTCTTCTTCGTATTCTATAGCTTTTTTGAATCCTTGTTTTCTTTTGTGCGGGTCTTGTTCTAGAATGGACATCCAATGGGCAACATATGCCAAACAATGTGCTGCGTGTCCAGTCAAGTATCGGTCTCTGATTTTCATGGCTTTCTTCATTGCTTCTGTAAAAAAGGTTAGCGACGCTTGGAGGTCGCCAGTCCAATCGGCTGTTGATATTCCCAACCAGATATTGAGCAAACTAGAAAGATAATAATCATTTACTTTTCTGCAGAGTTCTAGGGCTCTCTGTAGGTGGCTCAAGCTCTTTTTGCCGAACTCTTTCTTTTTTTCTTGTAGCTCGCAAACATGTCGTGCAGTCTCGTAGAGCTTGCCTGTCAGAGCATAGGCCTTTGCAAGTTCATAGTCCTCTCCAAGTTCAGAGAATGCGATGATTACCTTCTCTCCATACCCTAGAGACTCTATTATCGTTTTTTCCCGTTTAGACCAATTCCATTCGAGTGTAGCTCTGTCAGTGTCACTTTCGCAGAGACACATCATAAGCTCGTTATACGATTTTCCTAATTCCCGCCAATCATGAGCTTTTTTATGCAGATCGAAAACTTTTGTCTTTAGCTTATGATACTTGTCCAGTAATTCCTTCTTTTCGATAGATGTTGGAGCGAGCCAATACTTAGAATAGTATGCTAAGGCTGAACATCGGTATGCTTCCACCTCTTTGCTCTTGATTTCTTCATATAGGCTAGTTGCATTTCCGTAGGCTTCAATCGCTGAGGTCATGCATTCTGTGAAGCTTCCTGTATTGTCAGCTTGCGTTGCCGCTCGCCGATAACAAGAACCAATTTTTTCATAGAGTTCTCCTGCTTTCAGCAGTTCATTACGCCTAAGTGTGACACCCAAACTACTCTCATAGAATCCAGCGGCAGCTACCCAATCGTACTCTTTCTCTCGTTGTCCTGCTTGGTCTAGGAAAGCCTGTAGCTCCCGATTTTCAGACATATCTATTTGGACCCGCCTCAATGAAAATTGTAACAGAGGTTCAAAAAAGTTTTGTGGATATTCAACAAAATTGAAAGGAAACATTTATTTCCCATATATAGGAGCAGTGTTCACGCAGGAATATATGCAAAAACATTTAATATGATGCATGGAATCTTAACTAGGAGGTAGAATAGTAGATGGGGTATTATTCGCATGGGAAAAAGCATGCCGATGAACTGTACAGACACATAAAAAAGCTTGAAGATAATATAAAGAAGATTAAGGCTGCATTGAAGAAAATTTCAGATGACATTGAAACATAAGGGTGATCAGCGAAATTTGCGCTCTTGCCTGCATGCCCGAATTTGCGTGTCTCCAGCTAACTCTCATTTTTTCCAGCGAAGCAAAAAAAACTTTCATGTATGAACGCAAAAAGTTTAGCATCTGATCCGGAGCCTTTTCGATCCGGATTAAAACAAGAAGTCTCTGGAACTTTTCCTTCGGACGCGCACTCTCCCTGCGAGTTTTTCAGCTTCTTTAGTCAAGTGTATTTCACCAATTATGATTACGCGCGCGCAAATTTTTTGCATGCATGCACAACGCTCAATTTGCTACATGAAGACTAATAGTTCCCAAGGAGAATGGCCTAGCTAAATAGTGCAAAAACAACTAATTGTGATTGTGCAGCCAATAAAGAGCAAGGTGCGGAGGGTCAAGATTTTTCTCCTCTAAAGCTTAGAGACCGTGACGCAATAATCACTAAAGAAAACATCATTCTGCGTGTCTACGGCTATTTCCATCCGACAAATGCATATGTTTGTGACGTGGAATATGCACCAGCTGCCGTATACAAGTCTGTTGATCGCAGAGCCATTCGGACAAAAAGAAGACAAGTCTACTACAAGTTTTATGCGGACGAGGGTTTGCGTTTCGTACAAGATAAGCATCCGCAGTACACTATCTTCTATGAACCTCTGCAGCAACGTCTCGTAGGAGTCAGGCAAGAGCTGATTTGGAAAACGCGGAGACCAGAAGAAAAGTTTAGGCGGCTCATCAAGAAACCGTCTAAGGATGCTCTTCTCGAGGTTTTGCATAATGTATGCCAAATGATAACAACTAGATCGATGTTGCAGAGAAAAGATTTCGGAGTATTTGGTTCCCTGCTCCACAGCTTTTATCACCCTAATTTTTCAGATCTGGACCTAATTGTGTATGGCAGAGGAAAGCTTGCTATGCTACGTGAAATCCTAGAAGAGTTCTATCAGCAAGAGACCTCTTCTCTTCGGAACGAATTTGAAACCGAAGAGGCAGTTAAGGGAAAACACTGGAGGTTTATCAACTTTGATCCAAAAGAGTATGTGTGGCACCA
>CAYGBE010000011.1:0-21130 GCA_964348065.1 uncultured archaeon | reverse complement strand
TTGAAGGAAGAAGATATCATCTCCAGGGTGACAATTGGAAAAGCCTCTCGTTTATGCAGAAAGCCCTTGAAGTTGACCCTGAATTTGCCATGGCTTATAGATCAGTGGCTATGTCCTTTAGTAATTTACGTCTTAGACCTGGAAAGAGAAAAGCCCTGGAAAAAGCTTTTGAATTAAGAGACCGGGTATCAGAAAGAGAGCGCTTTCTGATCGAGGCTGAATATTATAGACTTTCTGAGAGCACTTGGGATAAAGCAATGGAGGCTTATAAGAAAGCCCTGGAGCTCTATCCTGATGATTTAATAGCTAGTACAAATCTTGGCATTTTGTACAATAAATTGGAGGAATATGAAAGAGCTATAGAACGGTATAATGCGAATATTCAAACTGACCCTGAACGTTATATGCCCTATTGGAATCTAGCAGAGACCTATGAAGCTATGGGATTGTATGAAAAAGCCCGGGAGATCCTTGCAAGCTATTTAGTGAATAATCCTGCTGATCCCCGTTTCCTTCGAAAGCAGGCCATAGTTTATCTTTATGAAGGGAAATATGATCTTGCATTAGCGAAGTTAGAAAGAGCTCTTTCTCTCAATCCTGAGGACCGTATAGATGTCACACTATTGAGAGGTACCACTTATTTATTAAAAGGTGATTTAACCCGAGCAGAGTTGGAATTCATGCAATTACCTGAGAATAGCAGAGACAGAAGACAGAATCTGATTGCGCTTTATATGCTGCAGGGAAAATTTGAAGAAGTCAAAAAAATCATGCTGGTGAAACCAGTGATGCAGGATCAGCTTGCTGGTTTCTATTTGATAACTAGAAATCCAGAGGGAGCTTTGAAAGAGTTAGAAAGAATTTGGAGAAATGTTGTAAAAGCAGAAAGTTTAGGCGACCAAATCCAAATTTTACATTTGAAAGGAATTGCTTATATTCTGATGCAATCAATGGATAAAGCCTTGCAAACTGCAGAAGATATAAGAGAGTTGGCCCAGAAAAGCATACGCAAGAAATACGTCAGGTTCTACTATCATCTGATGGGCATGATAGAGCTTGAAAGAGAAAATTTTTCCAAAGCCATCAAGTGGCTTTCAAAAGCCAAGAATCTACTGTACGCCCCAAATGAAAACAGCTCTGAGTATAATCCATTATTCTCTTTTACCTTGGGAGATGCTTTTTATAGAGAGAAAGAGTTGGAGAAAGCACAGAGAGAGTTTGAAAATATTATTTCTCTTGCCTTAGGCCGATTTCAGAGTGGATACTTCTATGCAAATAGCCACTATATGCTCGGTAGGATTTTTGAGGAAAAAGGGCAGGAGAAGGAAGCCATAAAAAACTATCAGAAACTCCTTGAGATCTGGAAAGATGCGGATTCTTATATTCCTGAAAGGGAGGATGCTAAAAAGAGGCTAGCTGAGCTTCAGAAGCAGTGATTAGCTCTTTTTTTATACTGATTTCCTCAAGAAGTCTATCGAGTCGGTCGAGGACTTCTCGGTTGTTGATTAAAAGCTCTTCAACAGTTTTAAAGCGAGGCCATTCTGAGAACTTGTCGATGTCATAGAAATCCTTCTTTATTCTGTTGAAATCTCTATAAAATCGAGCCAGTTGGCCCGATACTGTACTTGCTAGAGCAAGCGATGCCTGCGCTTCTTTATTGCGGTATTCCTCGAACTGTTCGAGCATGTCCTTAAGATTTTGTTTTCTAGGAAGGATCTCTCCTTTGAATCGGGAAAGCGCATCGGCCATCACTCTTCCCTGACACGTTCCAGGAGGTTCTGTTTCCATCAAAGCGCATATTGTGGGGACTACATCGATGTGCTCGGAGTAGGGAATCTTTACACCTTTTTTGACTCCTGCACCCCAGAGGACAATGGAAGTGATGGAAGCATCGGTGATTTGATGCGGATGGGAACCTGAATCAGCTTCGCCGTGGTCTCCGATGACGAGTATTACTGTCTTTGAGAGCATGCCAAGATTTTCCAGGCCGTCAAGAAAATGTCCTATCAGATTGTCAGCTTTCTTTAGCATTCCAACGTAGGGAGAGCCTTTTGCCCAGATGTTCCCTCGCCAGGGGACATCTTCCTTGATCATCATGATTTGGAAGCTAGCTTCGCCGACTTCCTGAAGATGGACACGCATGAAGACCGGTTTAGCCATCTTCATAAACGCCAGCGCTTTCTCCACGCCTTCAGGATCTGGCCCTAATTTCTGGTATGAATAATGGTAAAATTTGTTCAGGCTGCTATAAATCTCTGTGTTGGCCACGAATGCCGTGACCTTTTGAGGAAAGAAGCATTGAGGGAGGTATTGCGTTTCCTTTGTAATGAATAGTGTTCCGGCCATCATAATAGGATTAGGAATTGAACAGGTATGCAAATCCGCGTATGGGCCTTCTGTGGGATGAGCGGATGGAGGAAGGTAATTCTTTTCTACCAGGGCTCCTGTTTTTATCATTTTCTTGAGAACGGGTAGATCAACCTGATTCCATGTTTTGTAAGAAAGGCCGTCGATTATGTAAAGAATTGCATGATCTGGTTTTTCAGAAAATTCAACCTTGAATGGATCTGCTGCAGCCGTTCTGACTAAATTAAGGGAAAAAATGCATAGTAGAAAAGCAAAGAAAAAGTATTTTTTTGGAGAGACGTTAGGCCTTCTTAAAGTCTTGGGATAAGATTTTTTTTTGGATGAAAAAAATGTCATTGTTTTTACTCCCTTGTTGTTTTTCCTCAAAAAATCAGTGAGGAGCTATATTCTCTGTCGATGATGACAATGAGTTTAAGCAGATAGTCTATTCAAAATTAGGATTGACAACAAACTTAGGTGGCTGATTTTCGACAATCCTTTGAAAGTTATCGAAAGCAATTTGTATTCTTCTTGACCATGTGTCAATAGTCCCTCCAGCCATATGAGGGGTCATAATGATGTTATCCAGAAGAAGCAGAGGGTCATTGGGATCTGGAGGCTCAGGTGTAGTCACGTCCAATGCGGCGCCAGCAATTTTACGGTAAGAGAGAGCTCTGTAGAGCTCATTTTGATCAACCACTCCACCTCTTGCCGTGTTGATAAGAAAGGCTGTTGGCTTCATGAGTTCAAACTCTTTCTTGCTAATCAATCCTTTTGATTGCTCTGTCAATGCCAAATGCAAACTGATAATATCTGATTTTTTTAAAAGATCCTCGAGCGGCGTAAACTCCACACCCAGTTCTTCTTCCTCTTCAGGAGTTAATCTTATGATATCGTAGTACAACAAGGAGGTTTCAAACCCCTTTGCCCGTTTGGCAACCTCTTTGCCCACATAACCGAGTCCTACAAGGCCTAAAGTCCGCCCTGCCAATTCGCCTTGTTCTAGCATCAAGTTATGCTCCAGCCATTTGCCGTTTTTGGTAGTAAGATAATGGAGAGGCAATTTCCTCAATAGCGCAAGAATGAGCAGGATGGTGAATTCGGCAACAGCCACACAATTTCCATGATTATTGGCCACTGGAATCCTTTTCTTGTTTGCGGTTTCCATATCGAATCTGTTGTATCCTGCGCTAAGAAGCTGAATAAACTTGACCTTCTCTAGGGCCTCAAATTCTTCTGGAGTAGGATCAGCAGAAAACTCCATCAGAAAATCAGCGCTCTTGTAGATATCTAATTTTTCTTGCTGGGGTATGTCTTTTTCGATGGCAATCAGATCGAATCCTTCAGGCAGGTCTCTTATCGCCGCATCAGCAACTTCTTGTGTCACGTATGTGGGATCATAACAAAATACGATAGTGTGCTTTTCTTCCATAATTTAACCTCCTTTTTTGCTTGGAAGCATCTCCGTTTCCGTTAGATCTGATGAGGAGAAATGTAGTCTATCACAGCGTCGGTTCCCCTCCATCCTCGCCAAAAAACCCCCCCACCCTTCACCATGGGCTTCGGATGGATAGGAACCGCCATCGCCATACCCAACTGGTTAGATGTTTTACTCATCACGGAATGGAGATCCTTATTTTTTTACTTAAAACTTTCAATTTAAGCTTGATTTTTATTATTTATCGCATTTCCTTGATTCTATTTCCTTAGCCCGTCTTATACGGCTGTTCTGGTCTCTTTTTAAAGTAATCTCTGTTAAGTTTAACAATTAAACCGCTCAAGCCTAAAAGGCCAATGAGATTCGGAACAATTTTTAATCCATTAACGATGTCCCCCATCGACCAGACAGCCTCAACTTTCATTATGCCTCCGAAAAACATCATCATGCATAATATCCAATAATAGAACCTCTTTGCCTTAGAGCCGAGAAAAAATTCGCAGCTCTGGCCGCCCGTATATGCCCCGCTGATGAGGGAGGTAAAGCCAAAGAGGACAGAGCTTAATATAACGATATAGCCACCAGCCTTTGGAAATGCCGCATTAAACGCAGAAGCCGTCAAGGCTGTGCTGGTCAGACCATTTGACCATTCGCCTGAAACCACTATGGCCAGGCCTGTCATCGAGCAGACAATGATTGTATCGACGAAGACTCCCCAAAGCGCGACTAACCCTTGGCGAGCCGGATCTTCTGCTTTTGCCACTCCATGAATGATTCCTGCCGTTCCTATTCCAGCTTCATTAGACATCACTCCACGTGCTACACCATATCTAATAGTTTGTCTCACCATAGAGCCTATGAATCCCCCTGTAGCAGCGATGGGAGTGAATGCCCCTGTAAAGATAAGCTTGAGGGCTTGAGGGATGGCAAAAAAATGATAAAAGATGACACTGAGTGCACCGATAACGTAGACAATGACCATGAAGGGGACCATTTTCTCTGCAAACCTTGCGATGGATTTGATGCCGCCGATAATGACTGTCCAGGCGAAAAATGCTACGACTAAGGCAGAAATATAACGTGGTACTCCAAGCTGAGTGTTAAAGACTAAAGCAATGGAATTTGTTTGTTGCAGGGGGCTTGTGAAAAAATTTCCAACCAAAAGCATGAAGGCGAACATGCTCCCTAAAATAGGAACTTTCAGTCCATGTTTGAGATAATACATAGGTCCGGCTGCTGTGGTTCCATCTTTTGCCTTGAATCGGAATTTAACGCCCAGAACAACCTCTGCGTATTTTGTGGCCATGCCAAAGAGCGCAGAGAACCACATCCAGAAAAGAGCTCCAGGGCCCCCGATGGCAATGGCTGTTGCCACCCCGGCTATGTTTCCGTTACCGATGATACTTCCCATTTCTGTAGTAAGGGCTTGAAAGGGAGAGATATCGCCGGCATGCTTTTCGGATTTGTCCTTTTTCGTTACCCCGAGCAGGACAAATCGAGTGGCCAGGCCGAACTTTCTTAATTGGAGAGCCTTAAACCGGAAAGTTAAGAAGATGCCGGTTCCTACTAGCAAAATAACAACAGGTGGTCCCCAGACGATTGAGTTTATAAATTCGATAATACTATAAAATTCTTTCATATTATGACTGTAAAGATTTAAAATTCAGATTGTGGATTATATCATAATTCTTAAAGAGCATGAAATTAAATGTATAATGTATTTTTTATACAATTAAGAAAGTTCTGTCAAGATCAAAGAAAATCCGCTGAGGGCCCATTTAGAAGAGAAATAAAGTCATATTTCACATTCTCCTTGACATGTTTATATGAATTGTATAAAAAATACATTATACAATAATATAAATGGAAAATTCTTGCAAGTGAGAAGATTTTCATTATAAAGTAAAGGAGGAATTATGAGATTGTTTTTTTCCATTCTTTTGGCATTTCCTTTCTGGATGTTTGGCGAAGGGTATAAGGCAGATTCTCTGAAAGTCACCGATACAGTACGACAGTTTGTAAGAGTCCACAAAATCTTTGGAAGCGAACTGGAAATAGTCCATAAGATCATAGAGGTGACTCATGACCCCTTCTTATTTATCAAGATTGAAAGGCCCCTCCAAAAAAAATGGATAAGAAATCCTGCTCTTGTGGATGAGTTCAAGGTGGAACTTGAAAAAAAGAAAAAACGTCTTGATGAATTAAACCGCCAAAGACTGGAAAGGCTTCTTACAAAAGAAGAACATAAAGAGAGGAAAGAACTGATCCGGGGCATTTTCTTCGACGAGCACAACATCAGGGTATATGAAAATCTTATCAAAAACAAGAACATGGTCGCTCAAGATATGGCCTTTGTAGTCAGTGGAAGCGAGGCCATCGAACACCGGGTCAGGGATGGGTGCACAACCATGGCTCATCTTTTCATCGCCCTGGCAAAAGCAGCGGGAATAGATGATGTTCGGTTTGTTATCTGCGCCAACGTCAGTGAATACCTGCAGGCCTGTCCACAATTGGGATTACCTCGAAATGAAGATGTAGAGATCGATGGCCATATGGTCGCTCTCGTTAAAATCAACAAAAGATGGGCACTTGTCAACTGTACCCATTTCGAACCTTATAGCAGAACAGAAGAAACCCGCTATGAGATTCTGTATGAACTGGAAGGAGAGGCGATATCTCCCGAGATGTTAAGAGGCAGTATCTTGAGGATTCCAAGTTATCAAAGAGAAGATTTCCCTCCCAGTGAATTACTTGTTGTCGGGGTAGGGAAAGATAAGAACGATGACCTCGATGTAGAAAACCATAAGGCCTTGATGAATCTATCCGTTAGCGGCCAAGGAGATTCTCCCATCTGCCGCTGGAAAACACCTGGAAAAAGATAGGCTTCAATTTCTGATGCGGCCCTGGCGAGATCGAGAGGATGCTTAGGCAAGCCTGCAAAGATTTTAAGATATTCTCTTGGCAAAAGACATCCAGGAAAATAAAGGGAAAAGCATCGGTGAGCTTTTCTGGAGGAAGAAATGCAAAGATTGATTTCACAAAAAATAATGATCTACGTTTTAACCATAGGACTGCTGACTTTTTTCTTCAGTCCTCAATCTTCTCTTGCCGAGGATGATCTCAAAATCTCCTATCTCGTTGATGTCAACGAGCCGCACACACATCTCTTCAAGATCAAAATAACAGTCGACAATGTGGGAACTCGATATCTTGATTTTTCTATGCCAGCCTGGATGCCAGGCTATAACAGAATATTGGATTTTGCCCGGAATATACAGGAATTTCAGGCTCATGATGGCAGGCAGGAGAAGCTTAAATTTGAAAAGCTGGATAAGCAGACATGGCGAGTGTACAAAAGCAAGGACAGAACCATAGAATTGGAATACAAAGTCTATGCCAATAACCTCCAAAATATCAATATCGCCAGTCACATCGATGAAACCCATGCCTTTTTTAATGGAGCGGCTGTGTTTCTTTATGTTGTTGGGGCTGTAGAGAAACCCGTTGAGTTGATGATAAAAAAACCAGAAGAATGGAAAATTGCAACAGGGTTGGAAAGGCTTTCCCATTATACTTTCAAAGCCGATAACTATGACCAACTTATCGATTGTCCAACAGAAATTGGAACTTTTGTCGAATATGATTTTACGGTCGAAGCTATTCCACATCATATTGTCATCTACGGGCTTGGTGATTTTGATGCCAGTTTTATCGTCAATGATGTCTCAAAGATCGTCAGAGCCTGTTATGATTTTTTCGGTGAACTCCCTTATAAAGAATACACTTTCATCTATCACCTCACGGACAGAAAAAGAAGGAGCGGAGTTGAGCATGCTAATTCGACTGCCATATTATTTAATAAACAGGATTTCTACGCCGGTCGCAAATATGATGAGTTCCTGACTGTGACGGCCCATGAATTTTTTCATCTCTGGAATATAAAGCGAATTAGGCCGCAAGGGTGGGGTCCCTTTGACTACACAAAAGAGTCCTATACAAAAAGCCATTGGTTTACAGAGGGCATCACTTCTTTTTATACGGGTATCATCTTGGTCAGGTCAGGCCTTTGGAGCAGAGATAAGTTTTATCAGGATATGGCCGACAAGATATCTACATTTGAGAACAAACCGGGCAAAAAATTAATGAGCTTGGTCGAAGCCAGTTGGAATATCTTGGCCAGACCTGATAACTTGCGCGATGCCACGATTTCCTATTACATCAAAGGAGCGGTTGTGGGTTTCATGCTCGATTGTGAAATAAGGAGGAGGACAGCTAATAAAAAGAGCCTCGACCATGTCCTTTGGCATTTGAACACCCACTTTGCACAAAAGAATAAAGCCTATAGAGAAGAGGAACTCCTGAAAATTATAAATGATATATCACAGAGGGACTTTAATGATTTTTATCAAAAATTCATAGCTGGGACGATTGATCTTCCCTATAATGATTTTTTCCGACCTGTTGGTATAGAACTTACGATTACCGAGGAACAGCCAGTCCCATATCTTGGCATCGAGACCCAAAAAACGTTTGATAATTCATTAAGAGTAGAGCATGTTATCCCTGGCTCCCCTGCCTATGAAAGTGGAATCGATGCAAACGATATTATTCTAGCTTTGAATAACAGAAGGATATTTTTCGACAACTGGCAGGACTTCCTTGGCCAGCTTGAGATTGGAGAAGTTATCAGCATCGCCCTGTTCCATCGAGACCAGATGATTGAAAAGAAGGTGAAAATAGGAAAAAAGCAAAAAACTCGCTTTCAGATCAGAGAAATCGAGGCTCCAAGCTTACAGCAGCAGTTCAGAGATAGCATTTTTGGCAAGAAGAAAGCCACCACTCAGACAAATAAAAAGAATTATCATCATGATGGTCTGAAAGTAACAGAAAAAGTCGAAGAGTTTGTTCTCCAGCATACTATTTCTGGATCAGATCTAGAAATAGTCCACAAAATCATTGAGGTTATGCATGACAGGTTTCTATTCGTCAGAATAGACAGAAGGAAAATCCAGAGTTGGCTCAAAGATCCAAAGGAAGAAGAGAAATTCTACAATCATCTAGAAGAGCTGAAGACCGAGCTCAGGCAATTGGAAGACAAAAAAAGGACAGATCTTTTATCGAATGAGGAAGTTAAAAGGAGAAAGAAAATACAGCAAGATCTCTACTACGGAGAGCATTATCTAAAGGTTTTTCGAGAGGTCATCAAGAAAAAGGATATTTATCCCAAGGATCTACCTTTTGTCGTAAGCGGTGCAGAGGCTGTAGAGTATGGAATATCGGATGGATGCACGACAGCCACCAAGACGTTTATTGTTTTGGCCAAAGCGGCAGGGATCAAACAGATAAGATTTGTGGCTACAGGATGCACACTCAATTACAACAGAGCCTGTCCAGAGAAAGGGCAATCCCGGAATCAAGATGTGACAATCAACGGCCATTTCTTTGCCCTTGTTAAAATTCATGGCAAATGGGCACTGGTCAACTGCACTTTTTTGGAGCCCTATTCTGAGGATGAAAACCTGCGTTATGAAATATTTTATGAGCTGGAGGGAAAGCCAATCGATCCAGAAATGCTGAAACAAGAGGTTTTGGCTATCCCCAGCTTTCAGAGAAGTGATTTATGTCACAACAGGTTGTATGTCATCGGAGTTGGCAAAGACAGCGATGATGATCTTGATGTGGAAAATTATAACGCTCTGATGAACATGTCAGTGAGCGGCGATCCTGATCATTCACTTTGCAAATACGACAAGTTTTGATAATTAATAAAAGATGTTTATTCTGCAGGATAAGGCTGACCGGGCAAGTATTTTCTTTTCAAATATCCTTATATGAGGTCTTAAGATGAGAAAAGACAAAATACGAAAGCCTCTCTTATTATTGATGCTTTTTTCACTTTTAATCTTAATTTCTTCCTCTTGGGCACAAAAAAAGGATTATCAGCAGGATGCTCTGGAAGTGACGGATAAAGTGAGTGAATTTGTTGCCATGCATAACATCAGCGGAACTGTCCTTGAGAAAGTTCACAAGATCCTAGAGGTGATCCATGACAGAAATCTTTTCATCAAGATCGATAGAGAAAGGATACAGAGCTGGATTACTTACCCTGATAATGCAGAAGAATTCAAGAGGAATATGGAATGGGCGAGCAATAGTCTTGAACAGTTGAATAAGCTGAGGACCATTTGGCCCCTATCTCAAGCCCAATCCAGCCAGCGGGAGCAACTCGAAGAGACGATTTTCTACGGAAAACACGACCTTCTTGTCTATGCAAATGTGATTAAGAAAAAGGATATTTACTCTAGGGATTTGCCCTTCGCAGTCAGCGGAGCAGAAGCGGTAGAATACGGAATTGCCGACGGCTGCACGACGGCTACCAAAACATTCATTGTTCTGGCTAAGGCTACTGGGATCGAAGAGATCAGGTTTGTCGGCACGGGATGCACTTCCGATTATAACAGGGCATGTCCTGTCGTAGGAATAAATCGTGATCCTGCCGTTACCATCAACGGTCACTGGTTCGCTCTTGTGAAAATCCAGGATAGATGGGCCTTGGTCAACTGTACTTATCTTGATCCCTATAGCACAAATGAGGCTTCACGATATGAAATACTTTATGAACTTGATGGGATGCCTATTTTGCCAGAGACACTGATGTTAAAAGTTTTGAGAATTCCGAGTTTTCAGAGGGAAGATATCTGTCAAAATCGACTTTATGTTCAATGTGTTGGCAATGATCAGGATGATGATCATAATGTCGAAAATCATGAAGCTCTGATGAATATGTCAGTCAGCGGTGACCGTGACTGTTCCATCTGTCAATATGCTCAGTTTGAAGCCCTCTTTTTAAGGCTAAGATAATGCCCGAGAGGAGTACGAGATTGAGTTATTTTGAGCGTTTTTTTAAGTGTCTCCCTTCAGTGCTGCTGCTTTTGATCTTCGGACTTTTCTTCTGCCGATGGGTGGATGCTCAGAGTAGAGGAATTGGCCCCGGAGAATCGTTACTCGATCACAATCTCTGGAAAGCCATTATCAATGAGTATTCAGGAGAGGGAGCGGCCAAACATATAATTGAGCTAAGCAAGTTCCACCGCATTTCTGGAGGAAGCCCTGGCTATCATGCTGCTGCGATGTATGTGACCCAGGTGATGGAATCCTTGGGTCCGTTCGAGGTTGAGGTGGAGAAGCATCTTGCCGACGGAGATAAGACTTATTTGCAGTGGAGGTCGATGTGCGGATGGGATATCAAGAAAGCTGAACTCTGGTTGGAAAATACCGGAGAACTTCTTGCTCGCTACTCGAATGTTCCGGTAAGTGTGTTCGTTTACAGCAACGAAGCAGATGTCTCGGCTGAGGCTGTTTATGTTGGCAGGGGCGCCTCTGATAAAGACTATATGGATTCAGATGTCCAGGGGAAAATCGTTCTGGCTACTGGAGATGGCGACACTGTTCACCGGGAAGCGGTGATAAAAAGGGGGGCTGTGGGCGTTGTTGTAGGGCCAGATGGAGGTGATCCCTACAGGGGCAAATACCCTAATCTTGTTGTCATGCATAGGTTGAGAAGCAACAAATCTTTACGCCAAAAAACCAGATTTGGATTCTCCCTTTCCTACGCACAATTCCAGAAGCTGCTTCGGCTGGTAGAGAGAGGGGAGAAAGTCATGCTGAGGGCTCTTGTGGATGCTCGTCTCTTCGATGGGACTATGGAGACTGTATCGGCAGTTATAAACGGGAGTCGTTTCCCTCAAGAAGAGATCATCTTTACCTCCCATCTCGATCATTACAGCCCGGGAGCCAACGACAATGCCAGTGGATCCGCATCCCTGTTGGAGATCGCAAGGGCTATGGCCTCTTTAATAGAAAGAGGGATCATCGAGCGGCCAAAGCGCTCGATCAGATTTTTATGGGTCGGTGAAATGCACGGTTTTGCAGGCTATCTTTCCAAAGATACATCGATTGGAGAAAGGGGAATAGCCGGGATCAATCTGGATATGGTGGGCGAAGATTTGTTTAAGACTCACTCCTACATGACTCTAGTCAGGACTCCTTTTTCAAATCCAAGCTTTATCGCCGATTTGGTTGAGCGCTTGATAAGGCATATTGATGGGATTCGTGTTTATACGCCAACAGGGAGTGACCAGCAATTCAATTACCGTGTTTCCTCTTTTAGAGGAGGAAGCGACCACTTCATGCTGAGTGACCCCACGGTGAATGTCCCTACGGTCTCACTGGGCCATCAGGACGATATGTTTCATCATACACACATGGATGATATGGATAAAATTGATCCTACTGAATTGAAGAGGATCGGGCTGATTTCTTTAGGATCAGCGTTGTTTTTAGCCAATGCTGAAGAACCAGAAGCTATCCTTCTGGCTGCAGAGGTAGGATCACAGAGTCTAAAAAGATTATCCGAACGTACGAGAAAGAATATGAATGATCTTTATAAGACCATTATGGATAGAAAGAACTCCTCTGATATCCCCAGATATTTTAAGGAATCGAATATCTTTACAGATATCCAAGCCCGGGTGGAAATGGATTCATTAAAATCGGTGGAGGATCTTTCTCCCTCGCTGAGGGTAAAAACATTTATAAAGGAACTGGCTGAAGCCATAAAGTCCTCAGCAGTCTTAGAGAAAGAGAAGCTCTATCATTACTACAATCTTTTGTGCGATTTGAAAGGAATAAAACCTGTTGCATCCGGTTTAAACGCTGACGAAAAAGAGTTGAGGAGGATAGTCCCAAAGCGACTTTTCAGGGCCCCCATTTCTCAATTCTACTTTGAAGATCTTATGGGCGAGGACGGAATGAAATGGTACAGAGAATACAGTAGGAAGGACAGAGAATGGGTTAATCGCAGAACCGAGATCTTAAACTTCATGGACGGCAAACGCAGCCTGCTCGATATTTATTATGCAGTAAGTGCAGAGTTTGGACGAAGTGATATGCTTTTTTATAAAAAATTTATAAAAGATCTGAAAAAGCATGGTTTAATAGATTATTAATAGAATTGACATTTTTTTGAAAGGTCAAAGATGATGAGAGAATTGAAAATTACCAAAATTAGATCCACTCCAATTACCATTCCCTTTCATATACCCGTAAAGCTCTCTTTTGGGGTTGTGGATAAAAGAAGCTACGTCGTCCTCCAAATTTATACAAACAAAGGAATAATCGGGATTGGGGAAGCCGCGCCTCTGCCTATCTATTCAGAAGAGAGCGTGGAGAGCGTTAAGTCTGTCATTGACCGTTATCTCGTACCTGTCGTAATCGGCAGCAATCCTTTTGATATCGAGAAGATCTTGGCCCGCTTTGACCAGGTGATAAAGGGAAACCCGGTCGCGAAAACAGGTATTGAATATGCCCTATGGGATATCATGGCTAAAGCCTTAGATGTCCCGCTCTATATGTTGCTAGGAGGATTATACCGTGAGGAAATTTCCCTTCCTATCCATTCCATAGGGATCGGAGAGACCAAAGAAGTCGTCAGGCAAGCAGAAGAAAAGGTAAAGGCGGGCATGAAACTGGTAAAAATGAAAATAGGTTTGAATCCCAGGCAGGACGTCACCAACGTCAGGGCTGTAAGAAAAGCAATCGGAGAGGATATAGGATTGTATGTCGATGCCAACCAGGGATACTCCTTCGACATAGCCATCCAGGCCCTGCGTCAATTGGAAGAATTCAATTTGTTGCGTATAGAGCAGCCGATTTCAAAGTACAACATTAGCGGGATGGCAGAGATATGCCGTGAGATATCAACCCCGATAATGGCGGATGAGGCCGTTGTGAATCTTCACGCCGTATTTGAGTTAATCAGGAACAAAGCCGCCGATATCATAAATATCAAATCTGTGATGCATGGCTTATTGGAGTGCAAGAAGATTGCTGCTCTTTGTGAGGTGGCCGGCATACCCTGCTATAGAGGAAGTATGGCGTCGCTCGGAATCTGTGATGCAGCTGACGTCCACCTTGTCGCTTCAACACCAAATATCATTTATCCTGAAAACCCAGGTGCCAACCGCCCCGAAGAGCTGGTTGATACGGTCATAAAGGAGCGCCTAAAGCCAGAGAAAGGAATGATCAAGGTCCCTCATAAGCCCGGGATAGGAGTGGAGCTGGACGAGGGGAAACTGAAAAAATATAAGATTGATATTTAGAAGAGAAGGGGAGGGGCAATAGAAAATAGAAAAAAGTAGAGGTGATGTATGACAAAACAGTATCTTAAAAACAATCATGAAGTCACTTGCATGATAAAGCGCAGGGACTTCATGAAAGGCTCATTTTTTGCGGGAGTGGGCATGCTATTCAGAGAAACAGCGCTTTTTGCATCTCATTCTGTGAAAAGTAGAGCTCAATCAGACTCACAGAAAAGTGATGTGATGGTGAAAGTTCTTGGTACGGCTCAAGATGGCAGTTTCCCACAAATCGGATGCTATTGCGAGAATTGTTGCGCGGCCAGGGAGAATCCCGAGCTGGCAAGAAAAGTGGTCTCCCTTGCCATTTTAAATTTCGCCACTGCCAAGTCATTCATGATCGAGGCCACTCCTGATGCCGCCCGCCAGGTGGAAATGATCCATGCCGTGGATCCGAGATTTAAAAGAGATAGGGCAGAGGGCAATCCTATTGATGGCCTTCTTCTCACCCATGCTGATGTAGGGCATTACACAGGCCTCATTCAGTTTCGCCCTGAAATCACTCCTGTCCGTAATCTACCAGTCTATTGTACTCCGATCATGGCCAAATTCCTGTCTGATAACGAGCCATGGAAATTCATGGTTCGCCGCAATATTATCGAACTGCGGACATTTGATTTCAACAAAAGAACCGACTTAGACGATGGTGTAGAGTTCGAAGCAATCAAAGTCCCTCACGATAAACATTCTGATATGGCTGGGTTTAAGATTTTTGGGCCTCATAAAACTTTGCTTTTTATTCCGGATATAGATCAATGGGAAGAGCGCTTCTTGGATATCGTTGATTCTGTCGACTACGCTTTTGTAGATGCGACTTTCTTCTCTGAAAGACGCGGCTCAAAGATACATCCCCTGATTATTGAAAGCCTGGAATTTTTCAAAGATATTGTGATGGATCAAAAGCCCGCCATTTATTTTATCCATTTTAACCACAATAATCGGCTGTTGGGGAAAGACAAATCCATAAGAAAATCAATTGAAGCTAAAGGATTTCATGTCGCCGATGACGGCCAGGAAATCTGGCTTTGATGGAAACTTGAGTTTATCAGAAATGGGTTAGGAGTAGAGGCTTTTCATCCTGAATGATAAAAGTGTCTGTCTGAGTAAGGCAGAAATCATCCTGAAATGACAAATTTACCTTAAGATATAAGACCATATCTTTCTCAAAAGACTTAATGGAATTTATCTTATTGTTCGAATGAGTGGCCCAATATGGTTCTAATCCCGGATCGAAGTATAACATAATTTCCTGAGTTCCTTCGATATATTGGAGTTGCTCCTCTAAGCTTTGGATAGATTCATTGATAGACTGCCCTGTGCGTAAATTCTCTTTGGCCTCATGATAATGCAGGGAAAACGCCTTGATTTTTTCATCGGCGGCTTTTGATGTTTCGAATGTGAATATTGTCCTGCCCAGTTTCGCCCAGTAGCTCTCATACTCGACGCTGACCTCGATTGAACAATGTTGCTTGATTGTTTGAAAGGTCGGGAGAGTCATTCCTATCGGAGAATTATCCGGTTGAATAAAGCAAAAGAGGTCTTCTGCTCCTTGGCTTCTGGCAGAAAGTTCGATCTCTGAAGCGATATCATAGCCAGAAAGGCCGGGCTTAAAAATTTTGCCTACTCTCATAAGGCTTTCAACAGCAATATCTGCTGCCTTGCGGACATATCTCAGCTCATTTTCGCTCTTTATTGAGCGTAAATATTCGAAATCATCTGTGATATCGACCATCTCAAATCCTAATTGGGCTTGAAATAATTCAAAGACAGGATAGGGAAAGGCTCTTGTGTGAACTAATCCGATTCTTCTTTCTGTCAAGTTGAGAGATTTTAAGTAATTGACGCATTCTTCCCCTAAAGAGTCCGTGCAGACAATATCCTCAACCCAGGTTATGGTCCGGAACCAGGGCATGTTTCTATAAGCATGGGTCGTAAACAATCTGGGCGGTCCGGAATAAGGGAGAATGAAAATTCCGGTGTCAGCATAAGGAATAAAGTTGCTTAAGTAGGAAAGGTTGCTAGACTGGCTGGCATCTCCGTAGACGGCGATGGCATCCAGCTTATGAGACACCATGAGATTTCTTGCTTTAGCAATCCTAGAAGAGAATTCCCTCTGGGGCATTTCGTTTTTATCCCAAAGAATCAATCCTCTTTTCAAAAGAAAATGACCTCCATTTGAATTTAATGTACTGAAATCAATATACGGTCAGAACGGCTAAGCCGCTTGCCGCCCTCTTTGGTGAGCAGGACAGGATCTCCAAGAACAATATACCCAGAAAGAGGAAGAAATGTATTCGGGTGAATCATGAGTACCATGTTTTCCTTTAATTTGTAACTGTTCCCCTCGGCAATCAAGGGTTCCTCATCTATGTACAAGCCTATCCCATGCCCGCGTCCTCTTGTGTATTTTTCTGAGACATATTCTCCGAAGCCTTCTTCGCGAAACACGTCGTTCTGTATCTTTGCTAAATCTGAAGCTGTCATACCTGGCCGCACATCCTCTATTCCTTTCTGTTGTGCTCGAAAAAGGATGTCATGAGCCTTCTGTCGCTCTTCAGAGATTTTTCCGATGACCACAGAGCGGCAGACTTGAGCATAGTATCCTTTGAATTGAGGAGAGATTTCTGTAAGAAATATATCTCCTTGTTCAAGAGATCTGTCAGTTGCGGGATGCATAGCCCTCATATCTCCTTTGCTTGAAGCTAAGAGCTGAAAATTGTCCTCTCCGCCGGATTGTCTTATCTTGTACTCTACCATAGCGATAATCTCATATTCTTTTATCCCTGTCCTCAGATTTTGGAGAAGGTATTCAAAGGCTGCATCGGCAATTTCTGCTGCCTTTTCGATTCTCTGAATCTCTTCTTCAGACTTCACAGCTCTGATTTGGTGAACAACAGATGTCACGTCCACAAGTTCAATGTCTGGGAAAGATTTCTTGATCTCTAGCACCATGTTAGTCGGGATGTATTCCCATCCCGCGATGCCCAGTCTCTTTTTGAGTTTCATTTTCCTCATTTTATCGCAGACATGGGCGAAGTCACCGTTTAATGAGGTGATCCCACCCGTCCAAGATGAAGCCTGGGCTCTCTTTTCTTCTGTGTCGATCGTAAGCATTAAGGCCGAGCTGCCTTCTGCCGAGAAAAAGGCCATGGCGTCGGGCTCTAACGGATTGAAATCGGTAAAATAACGGATGTTTTCTCGTCTTAAAATGTTAGAATAAATGAGTATCCCCTCTAGTTTTTTGTTTTCCATGATTTGGAGTAATTCATTCGTTCTTCTTTTAAGCTCCAAATCATTTATTCTCTTATCCATTTATCCTTGCCGCTAAAAGATATTATTCTGAGGATTGGATTTCTTTAAATTCCTCTTCTAATTCAGGAATCAAACCACCTTTGCTCATGCGGTCAATCAAGAATTGAGGAATCGGAGTTATGGATAACGTCTCGCCTGTTTTCAATATTTTCACCTTTCCCTTAGAAAGGTCAACCTCGACTTCATCGCCTATCGATAATTTTTCAGAAATTCCTTTGCACTCCACTATAGGCAAACCTATGTTGATAGCGTTGCGGTAGAATATCCTGGCATAGAATTCGGCCAGAATGAGTCTGACGCCGGCCGCTTTCAGGGCAACCGGTGCCCATTCTCTACTAGAAGCACATCCAAAATTTTTCCCTGCGACCAGAATTCCTCCCGGCTTCATTTTGTTTACAAATTCGGGATCGATTCCCTTGCAAGCAATCTTTCCCAGTGCTTCTGGTTTGGAAGAGGTAACATAGGCAGAGGAGGTGATCATTTCTGTGGCAATGTTGTCTCCTAATTTTGCTAAGACTTTTGATTTGATGATCATTTTTTATTTCCTCGATAGAAATATTAAAATTTGCCAAAAAGATGTCTTCAGCTTAGATGTCGAGGATCTGTAATTTTACCATGAATGGCGGATGCTGCAACCGTTGCCGACGATGCCAGATAAATCTGGGCTTCTTCAGAGCCCATTCTTCCCTTAGAGTTTCGAGATGAGGTGCTGATACAGACTTCATCTTTTCCCAGGACTCCCATGCCTCCCCCGCCACAAGGGCCGCAGTTTGAGTTTGTAACCATGGCACCAGCGTCTACAAGGGTTTTAATGATTCCATTATCTATGGCCTGCTTATAGATAGCATTGGAAGCCGGAGTGATGACAAGCATGACGTCAGGGTGGACTCTGAATTTTTTGAGAAATTGAGCAGCAATCTTCAGATCTTCCATCCGTCCTCCAGTGCAGCTTCCGATGAACGCCTGGTCGATTTTGACATCCTCCACATCCTTTGCATTTTTGATATTATCCATGCTATGGGGACAGGCTACCTGAGGTTGTAGATAGGAAATATTCAGATCATATGTCTTGGCGTATTCGGCATCCGGATCGCTTTTTGTTTCTTCAGCAAAAGATTTCACTCTATCTTTTAAGTAGCTATAAGTTTTTTCGTCAGGATTGATGATTCCGTTTTTTGCTCCTGCATCCACAACCATATTGCAAAGACTCATCCTGCTGTCTATGCTGAGTTCTTCGATGGCCGAGCCTGCAAATTCCATGGTCTTGTAAGTGGCTCCATCGATACCAATTATACCGAAAATTTTTAGAATCAGATCTTTACCGGAGATCATTTCGGGCAGGGTTCCATTCAAATTAAACTTGAGAGCCTCTGGGACACGTAACCACAGGGATCCTTTGGCAAATACCCATGCCATTTCCGTCGACCCAACTGCCGTTGCGAAAGCTCCAAAAGCGCCTTGTGTCACCGTATGAGAATCTGCACCAATGATGATAGATCCTGGTTTAACAAATCCCTCTTCTGCCATGAGTTGATGGCAGATACCCTTACCCATGTAGTAATTCTTCAAGCCATGTTTGCGCACAAAGTTTCTGGTCTCAAGGATACAGTTGGCAGAATAGACATTGCTTGGGGGGACGGCATGATCCCCCACGACGACGACCTTTTCTTTGTCCCATATTTTGAGATTGAGCCTTTCGAAATTTCCAAAAAATCCAGGTCCTGTTTTTTCATGGATCATGGCTATATCGACCGGGGTCTCGATGATATCACCTGGTCTTACCATTGCTTTCCCGGAAGCACGGGCCAGGATTTTTTCTGTTATATTCATCATATCTTTCTCCTCATAAAATACTTCAGCAAAAATTCTCTTTTTTGATGAATTTCTCTTCGACTCAAATCTTTATCTATTTAAGCTCCTCGAGGATGGAAAAGATACCTCCCTTCATCAAGATTTTATAGATATAGCTGTCTATAGATTCGACATTGATATCTGCGTTTAATGTTGTGTTTTTTACCCGGGACTGTTCAAAATCCACTTCTAGGATATCCTTTTGACTGCATTTGGAGTGAGCCTCTTTGCTTAAGAGCACAGGGAGACCTATGGCAATAGCATTTCGAAAGAATGTTCGGGCATAGCTCTTGGCGATTATGGCGCCCACCTTTAGATGCTTCAGAGCCTTGGGAGCAATTTCCCTGGCAGATCCGCAGCCGAAATTCTCGCCGGCAACGAGAATATCGTTCTCCTTGACATTTTTTGCAAAATTCGTCTCCACAGGTTCAAGACAATGACTGCTCATTTCATCGAATGGAAGGTTTTCGTATTTTCCAGGTGTAATGAGGTCAGTATTTATGTTATCGCCAAATTTCCAAACTCTGCCTCTTATCTTCTTTTCCATGCGCTTAATCTAGCTAAAGATTTCTTGGATCAGTGATTTTTCCAGTTATGGCTGAAGCCGCAACGGTTGCGGGAGAGGCAAGGAAGATCTCTGCCTCATAGCTTCCCATTCTCCCGTGAAAATTGCGATTCGACGTCGAAATGCATCTTTCACCTGCTCCAAGAATCCCCATGTGGAGTCCCATGCAGGGGCCACATCCGACATTACCGATGATAGCGCCTGCATTGATCAGAGTCTCGATGATTCCTTCTTTAGAGGCTTGAAGGTATATATCCCAGGATGCGGGTATCACTAAAAATCGTGTGAAGCGATCGACTTTTTTATCTTTCACTATTTCTGCTGCGATTCTTAAATCTTCTAACCTGCCATTACTACAGGTGCCGAGAAAGGCTTGATCGATTTCTATGTCTTCACACTGAGAGACAGATCGAACATTGTCTACAGAATGGGGGAGTGCAACCTGAGGCTCGAGCTTGCTTATGTCTATCGGAAAAACCGACTCATATTCTGCATCGGTATCGCTCACTAGAGGCGCCTCATCCTCGATGCCTCGGCTCTTCAAATACTGGAGTGTTATCTCATCTGATTCGAAAAGTCCGAATTTTGCGCCTAATTCAATCGACATGTTAGTCATGGCCATACGGCTGTCCATGCTAAGATCTTTTGAACCTTCACCTCCGAATTCAACGGACTTGTAGTTAGCAACATTCATTCCGTATTTTCCTGCAATATGCAGAATAACGTCTTTAGACATGATCCGATCGGAAAGAGTTCCGGAGAGATTAAATTTTAGAGTCGAAGGCACTTTGAACCAGATTTTTCCCGTTGCGAAAATGAAGGCAATCTCGGTAAAGCCAAAACTAGTGCTTGCTGCCCCGAGAGCTCCGTATGTCACTATATGAGAATCGATTCCAGCGATGAGCATTCCAGGCCGGATAAAACCCTTTTCTGCAGCAATCTGGTTAGATATACCTGTATTCTCTCCAAAATAATTCTTGATTCCTAACTCCTTCACGATCTGCCGCATATGTTTCAGGCGTGCAGCAACGCGTTCGCTATGTGGAGGGACGTTATGATCTAATGCTGCAAAAATTCTTGAATTGTCCCACACCTTATCAATTCCTTTTTTCTGGAGGATATTATAGACAGAATCTAAGCCGTCATGAGTTACAACAAGGTCGATGTTGGCGTCTACATAGTCACCTGCCTCGGCCTCTTTGCCAGAGGCTCTAGATAAGATTTTTTCCGCTATTGTTTTACTCACTCTGTTGCTGCCTCGTAAAATTGAATCATGAGAATGCTTTGTATAATGTATTTTTTATACAAAAAAATACACTGTGTCAAGTACAAAATTCTGAAATTGTAATTTTAATAAATTATTCCTTTTTTTTTCGCAATAAAAAATCTAATTCTGGGATTTTCCTCATGATGGGATATCTA
>CAYGBE010000010.1:0-6583 GCA_964348065.1 uncultured archaeon | reverse complement strand
ACCAAAATTCCATAACCGCTCCAAAAATCTGAAACTGGAATGAACGCAACAAGCTCAGCATAGGCTGGAATCTCATTATGGAAATAACACTGATATTTACCATCGCCAATAGACTTTATATTCGTTATGAAATGAGAAATACCAGTATCAAAACGGTGCTTCAGACTCCAGTCATTTGCGATTTTCTCATCAATAGCAAGAACATGAAGGCGATATGAAGATAAAACTATTTTAAGACCTTGAAGTTCTGGTCTATCCTTCCAATAATTTCTATCATATGTAAACTCAACTTTCTGAGCCCATTGTTCCTCAAATGGTCTTGCATGCCATGTTAGATACGAAAATGGATTTTCCATAAATTCTTTTTCATATAGGCTTGATTCGAATTCCTCCTTCTTACAAGCAATGCAAGATACCAGAGAAAGGACTAAAAAACTCAAAATAAAAAATCTCTTTAAAAGTTCCATTTTCTACTTTACTTTAGTGGTAGAAATCTACTTTTTTCTCAACTTTCCCAATGGGGTCATAAATATATAAACGTCAAGGTTACATTTCAGCCTTTAAGGCAACTGTTTCAATCCACCCAGCCTCTTCCTCGCATCCTCAAGCTCATGGATGCCAGGGTCAGCATCCTTCCAGGGCAAGCGATAATACACTCCAATAGAAAATCATTTCTCATGCTGACCAAATTACTTTTTTCGATTAACTCCAGAGTAAATCTCTTTTTCAGTTTCATTCCAGCAGCTCCGAGAATAACTCTGATGGCTTGAGCATGGCTTCCCTGTTTTCCAATAACCTTGCCTACATCTTCAGGAGCAACCTTTAATTCAATGATAGAGATCTGTTCCCCGTCTAATTGGGAAACCTGCACCTTGTCCGGATTGTCCACTAATGATTTGGCAATCAATTCAACTAGTTCTTTCAATATAACCTCCCTTAATATTTAGATTGCTTTTTTTCTACTTTTGAGAATTTCCCTTCCTCTCACTCATCAATATTAGTGACGGTATTACGTTCAGCTGTCTTTTATTTCTCTAGAAGCCAAAGTACCAGGTCCTCCACTTCCCCTAAACGCTGGATTCCCTGAAAACTAGCTTTTCTCACTCTTATACATCGTTTGGAAAAGCCTCATCAAATTCTTTCTCTTCTTTTTCTCTTTCTAAAGAATACTTCCTTTTTTCGGAGTCTGGACCCATAATTTCTATTTCTTCAGGCGTAATCTCCCCAACTTTCGCTCCCTCGCTAATCATTTCTCCTTTCTCCACAGCTAAAGCATTCCCATCAATAATAATCAGAGCAACAATCTTTTCACAGGAAACGATATATCCAATATATTTTATGTTCAAAGCTAGTAAAGAGGCCCAATCCTTGGAGCGAAGACTGACATTTACAGTTTTCAATTGAATTTTGTTTTCGCTGACTTTAAGCTTTATGGGCAGTTCGATCGGTATCTTTTGTTTATCTTCCTCGGCTTCTCCTTTTATGAAGCTCCTTGTTTCTTTAGCAATAGCTTCGTTGAGAGGGCCATAGGAAAGGGCTTTTTCGTACGAAATAAGGGCCTCTTCCTTTTTACCTTGAGAGGCAAGCTTTCGAGCCTCATGGAGATGAGCATAACTCGCGGAAATCTTGGCCCGTAACAATGCAAGCCGATAGAAAGAGTTATTGGGCTTTTCCTGCACTCCCCTCTCATAGTATTTGATGGCCTTATCCCAATTTTTATTGAGAGCTGCTTCAGTGCCTAACTTATAGTTTTGATTGAATGTTGAACAACTCCAAAAGGTTAAAGCAATTATTGTTAAAATTGATATTTTTTTCATTTTTTTATCCTAATTAAGAATTTCCTTCCCCCTCATCTGTCTACCCCATTGAGGCGGAATAACATTTTGCTTTCAATCCTTCATCGGGAAGCCAGGGCTTCAGAGTCTCTAACTTCCACTGCCTCTATTTTGTCTTAAATTATAATCATGTAAATCCATAAAAAAACTGAGAGCTAAACTCCTTATGGCTATTTCTTCACCTCTACAGGGACGAGAACTCTTTTCATATCTACATTCTTTACATCCACTGGTACTAACTGATTTTTTACTTCTACTGGGATGGTTGCGGTGTTCATGACCTCCACGGGCAAATTATCAAAAGCATCTATTACTAATGAATCCCAATATTCACCCGGCACTCTCTCTATCGCTCTAATTCGTACATCAACAATATTAGAGCTAGCTGCATACAACTCTGGAAATAATTTCACCTCTCTAAGGCAAATCCAAACTAAACAAAGAGCAATAATTGTGAGAATAAATTTTGTATAACCATCGATTTTAATTTCTGTCCTCATCCCTGTCCTCCCTTTACTCTAAAATAGAAATAATACTAAAGTCGGAATGGAAAATTTATTTTCAAAATTCTTTCTTTAACTCTGATATCTTTAATTTTGTCTTTTTGATCTTCTTTTCAATTTGCATAATCCTATAACGAATATACCCTAAGCGATCAAAGATATTTACATAACGATACGCCGTAAGATTTATTCCATAAAAATCTCCTTCAAGGACATTTCTTTCTCTCAAAAGGCATTTGAGATATTTTTTAGCCTTTTTTAATTCCTCTATAAGGTAGTATTGATTTCCTGTTTGTTCATTTCGAATTTCTCTTTCCATCTTATCGAGTGGATTATTATCTTTCTGAACATCGGTTATCTCTTTCATCATCAAGGCTGATATTGGTGTTTTTTCTCTATAATCACAGGATGATAAGATTTCATGAACATGATTAGTGTAGGCAGATACGAGTATCAGAATGAAAAGGAGAGGGCTTGTTAAAGTTTTCATTTTTTCATCATCCTGATTTTCATATTATGCTTCCTTTTACTATGATGATTATCCCTCTATCTATAAATTTTGTTCATTGAATTATACTTGAGATGTTCTAAGATGCTCTTGATTTCAATATGTATCCTGCGATCACAATTATGGCTCCAATTATTATTAGTGCCCATGAAACTACAGGACTAATTGAGGTGAACCATAGGAAAATTGCCCCTAGCAGAAATAATAGAAAGCCTGTTAATCTCAATTTAATCCTCTTTTTGCTGATTCTCGATGATCACCAATTTTATATAATTTCTCGCTAATGAAATTATATCAAAGAAAATATCCTGTGTTTAGGCATAATTGGATTTTCCCATTAAGTAGGTGTATAAAATTAGTTAAAGGGTGATTTTCAATGCCAAAAATTTTAGGAATAGATATTGGCTCCCTTTCAATAAAAGCTGCAACGTATTCCCCATTCAGTGGAGAGGTGGAAGAGCTTGAAATTGTCAATCATGAAAGGCAGCCATTTCAAAAAGCTCTTAAACTAACAGAGCAACTATTAGAAGAACAAGAGATCTCAGGATTGGGCATTACTGGAGATTTTGGAGAGAGTCTGGCTGGAGAGCTTGATGTTTATTATATTAATCCTCATCTTGCTTCAGCAGAAGCAAACATGAGGCTCTTTCCGCACTTGAGAACCATCCTCAATATTGGCGCTTCCTCATCTAATCTCATAATCATAAAAGGAGATAAAAAGGGAAATCCACAACTCGATGATATTATACTTCCCCCTCATTGTTCTGCAGGGACTGGGTCTTTTCTTAACCAATCGGCTTCAAGATTTGGGTATTCAATAGAAGAATTCGGTAAGCTTGCTTTGAAGTCAAATAATCCTGAAAACATATCCGGGACATGCGCGGTTTTTGCAGGCTCAGATATGATTGATAAGCAGCAAAAGGGCGCTCGAAAAGAAGATATCGCTGCCGGTCTTCATTATGCACTGATAAGATATTTGTTCGGAACACTCAGTAGAGGAAAAAAACTCGAAGGCCCTTTTTCTTATCAAAGTGGAGTAGCCGAAAATGTAGCAACGGTAAAAGCCCTAGAGGATATTCTGAGATCATCTGGGAGTCAGGTTGAGCTTTTCATCCCCCAACACCACAGATTTATGTGTGCGATTGGTGCAGCCATACTAACCTCCGAAAGAATTTTCGAAGCTGAATATGTAATGCAAAAGAACAAACTGTTGGAACGCTTACAAAAAGCCAAGTCTAAAATAAACTATTTTACCTCATCCAAAGATGTTGAGTTACATAAGCTGAAATTGAACGATAGAATCACAATAAGAAGAGGGAGTATCGACGATATTCCGGTTTCTTCAGAAAAGATGGCTGTATACATCGGGGTTGATATAGGTTCCGTTAGTACGGGTGTTGCTGTCCTATATTTTGACAAGGATGCTCATGAGAGGGATTGGAAATTATTAGCAAAAAAATACTTACCAACCCAGAGTAATCCTCTTGGTGTTGTAACCAAAGCTTTAAAAGAGATACAGGATGAGCTTGGCAACAGAATTAAAGTCGAGGAGGTAGCGGTTACAGGCTCTGGCAGAAAGCTGGTTGCAGATTATCTCGGGGGAGTCCTGGATGTGAATGAGATAACAGCTCACAGGACAGCCTCCCACACAGTTGCAGAGAGAATGGGAGTTTCGGCAGATGAAATAATCGAGATAGGAGGACAGGATTCAAAGTATATTAAGGGAATAGAGCAATTTGACATGAACAAATCGTGCGCCGCTGGTACAGGATCATTTATTGAGGAACAGTCAAAACAACTCAGCGTAAAAATAGAGGAGTTTGCATCCTACGCACTGAGAGCAAAATCTCCTGTCTCATTCGGGAACAAAAAGTGTACGGTTTTCATCGAGGAAGAGCTTGCCGCACGGCAGGGACATAAATCATTGGAGGATCTCCTTGGGAGCGCGGCTTACGCAATAGCCGAAAATTATCTGAATCAGTTTAAAATAGGCAACAAAATCGGAAAAACAATCTTCTTTCAAGGAGGAGTTGCTCTTAATAAGGCAGTTGTTGCAGCTCTCCAGCATCTCACAGACGCGGATATTATTGTTCCTGAGCATAATGAGGTTCTAGGAGCCGTAGGCGCAGCGATCTATGCAAAAAAGCACCCTACAGCAAAAACAAATTTCATAAGTCTTAAAAAAATCGGAAAAAGGAATTATGCCCTTGATTCTTTCCGGTGTGAGGGGTGCACAAATCTCTGCAATGTGTCTCAGATAAAGACAAATGACGGTGTCACTCTTTACGGTGGAGACAGATGTGAAAAGTATTCCCTCTCCACTGGACATAGATCAATATCCGTATTAAAAGTTCCAGATCTTTTCAAGGAAAGAGAGCAGTTGCTACAAGCAGATTTCCCAGAGTCGGGAAAAAAGGCCATACGATTCAGGTCTAAAATAGGCATTCCACGCTTATTCTCTCAATACTATGAATTTTTTCCATTGTGGAAAGCGTTTTTTGAAGAATTAGGTTTTGAGGTTTTAACATCAAGAAGAACAAATAAGAAAATTATTGAAAAAGGTATGGATAGTGTTGCTGCAGAAACATGTTCACCTGCTGAAATTAGCTACGGCCATCTAAAAGACTTGCTAGAAGAAAGAGTTGATTTCATATTTTTTCCTAGTTTAATCGAAGGACCACAGACTAAATGGAAAGAAAGAAAGAGCTATTTTTGCACACTTTCACAGAACATGCCTTATGCCGCAGTAAGCACATTACCTGAGAATTATGACCTAGATGGGCGAATGTTAAGGCCAGCTATCCATATGCACAAGGAAAGATTTAATCTTGAAGATGAGATGGTAAAAGCAGCAAATAAATTGGGAAAAACAAAAAAGGAAGCAAAAACAGCACTTCGGGTAGGCCTTAATGTCTTTTCACGATTCAATAATAAACTTAGAGAACGAGGTCAGGATATTTTTGCAAACCTTGATAAATATTCCTTCCCTATAGTTGTTGTAGGCAGGCCATACACTTTGGGAGATCCAGCGATTAATGTTGATCTTCAAAAAATGATTCTAAAAACTGGAGCATTTCCAATTCCCCTTGATTATCTGCCACTGGATAATATCGATATTAGAGACATACAGAATCTTGCTAATTGGAGATACTATCACAAAGTGATGAGGGCTGCAGAAATAGTAAGGGCAAACCCTAAGCTCAACAGTATATTTTTCTCGGTATTTTCCTGTGGTCCAGACTCATTCCTTGAAGAGTTCTATCGGGAAGCTCTAGGTGGGAAATCCTTCCTTGGGATTGAGATTGGAAAGACCGTTGCACCCGCTCATATTCAGACACGAGTGGAAGCATTTATGGATTACATCAAGGAAGAAAAGGATTTAGGAAGAAAATATGAAAAAACCAGATTTTTTATTCATATCCCACACAAAAGAAGAACACTCTATGTGCCGAGAATGGACGATGATGTTCCGGTTTTTATTGAAACACTCAAATTACTGGGAGTTGAAGCCCGTGCTTTAGAACCGTCAACATCAAAATCTCTTTCGATTGCTAATAGGTATATTCCTGAGAAAACATGCCTTCCAGTAAGAATGACTGCAGGAGATTATTTGTACTCCTTGATGAACACAGATATGAATCCAAAAAATATTGCTTTTTTCAATCATCAGGCTGACGGGGCCTGCAGACAGAAAGTTTATTCCCTTTTGCAGGAACTCGTTTTCCGAAGATTAGGAT
>CAYGBE010000009.1:0-3776 GCA_964348065.1 uncultured archaeon | reverse complement strand
CTGGAGCGGCTCATCTCTACCACTTTGACAACATCGTGGCACACCTTCTCTAACATCTCCGCATAATAAGCGTCCTGAATGGACCCCTCGCCTGCCTTCTGGAGAGCGATCTGGTAACTGCCAAAGAGCAACCGTGCTACCTTGACAGCGGGCCCGTGCTGTACGAAACGCATCATCGGTGTGTGATCGACAAGCAGGAAGAGGGCATTGGTCTGCATCTTCGTGCCGTCCTCATACTCGATCTCGATCAGATCGTCATTCTCGTCCTTCAGGGTTATTGTGATCTTTCTTTCTGCCATCGGGACCTCCACCTATCCCGTCCATAAACGCCTTTGCCGTGTATGGAGAGGAAAAGGACTCCCATCTATTATTGTGACACACTACCGTTGGACACCCGATTATCCCGGGTTGCCAGTAAAGTTTCGAATAATCGTCATCTGTCTTGTATGAGCCGATCCGCAGGGCAAGCCGCTCCCTGCCCGCATAGTAGAACCTCTCGGCGGCAGGGTTGTGCGTGTGGGCCGTGCAGACAATATCCGCATCGGGGTAATACTGTTTCATTTCCTGCTTTGACGAATGTAAACCGTGCAAGTAACTGTGAAACCGGGACTTGTGCATAATTACCAGGATATGCTCGGCCCCGTTTATATCAAGAATAACCTTGCCCTTTCCCTTGAAGAAGGGGATGCTTTCCTCCAGGGCCTTGTGATAAAGGACCGTCTTCCCGATGTTGGTGGAATCGAAAGCCTCATGGTTCCCCTGCCAACACCCCAGGATCTTGTTGCGGGCCACAAGTTGTCCGAATACCCCGCCAATAATCTTTCCCTGGATCTCCGGCTTTACCAGTTGGTCGAGAACTGCCTTGAGTGTCCGAAACCGGGTAAAGTTGTCTGCGAGATCTCCCACGGTAATTATCCCCATGTTGGGAGTATCCAGGATAAAGCGGAGATCCTTTTTCCACCTTTCGTATTCCGTTGCTACGCTCCCGAGATGCCAATCGGCGGAAAAGACCACGGCAAAGGGACCGACACACCGGATTTTTATTCTGGCCTCACTCTGCGTGGCATCCGCCTTTCGGTGGAGTTTCTGCGAACCAATAAGATGGTCAATCCACTCCTCCCAATCGACTTCCGCCTTCTTCTTGTCGGGAAACTCGATGACGGGATTCTCAAACTTGGTGGGGACTCCGGGGCTTGAAACTCCGGTTCTCCTGCGTATCTGACCGGCATTTTCAAACCCTGCGGCCTCAAGCAATCTCCGGTAGCCATTAAACCGCTTGTATGCAGTATTATAGGTAAACTTACTTTCAGTAAAAAACTCCCCGCTTGTTGGGGGCATACCGCCGAAGACCTCATTGACTACCCTGCTTGTTTCTTCGAGTATCTCTTCGTCTGTGTAAAAACACCTACTCATCCTATTCCTCCCTCTTCTCTCGGTTTACCGCCTCGTCAAGTCGCTCCATCGTCTTGACTATTTCCGCCAGGATCCACACGATCATCTTTACGGTTGCCATCTGAAGGTACGACAGCCGCTCCTTGTGGTCCCACCACCAGAAAAAGGTATATACGATGCAGTCCATGACTTCCTCGGCAAGTTCTATTATTACCTAAGGATATTTCCCGTGTTCGTATGGCCCATACTTACCCCGGCCCTTCGGCCCCTTGAGCCGATTTTCTGCCATGCCCATAATTTCTGTGAACTCCCCCCTCCGGATGTTCATGTGATAATAGGTTTCTTTGAAATGCTCCGCTACCAGTTCGTGAAACTCGGACCACCGGCTATTCTCTGTCCGGATCTTCTCCTGAGTCGCCATAACCCCTCTCCATAATTACCGTGATATGCCCGGGAAGGAGATGCCTGAACATAAAGGCGAAGGGAATATTCCTGGCGAGAGCGACTACCCTCCATCCCTCTTTCTCCCACTTGGGCACATCTTTTTGTAGTGCATACCGATAATAAACGGTTTTGCTCATTTACTGGACTCGACACGATATTTTTCGTATTGCTCGATCTGGTGGATACAGAAGGCTGTCGATGCCTCCATGCAGTTGATATAATCCCGCAGGGATCCGATACTTGGGGCATCCATGCAGAACCATTCGCTATCACGCTCGATCTTGTACCTCAGATCTATCGGGGGCCGCACACACTCGAGAGGCGGTGTAACCAGATGGGGGATCTCCGTCTTGAGGACGATCCGCCTACTTCCGCACCCCACTATCATCAGGAAACAGAGGAACAACAGGGCTTTCTTCAATGGTCTTCGCCTCCCGTGCCGCCTTCTCCCTTACCGACAGGAGTTTTTTGAACACCACTATCTCGTTTTGAAGGATTTTTTCCCGCCTTTTTACATCCTCGATGGCGTTGACAGCACTCGCTATCTCCAACTGCCGTGCCTTGTGGTTCATCTCGCTGTATATGGTTAGCCTTGTGATCTCGTCCTGGCTTACAACAACTACCTTTTTTAACTTCTCGATTTGAACGCCTTGGATAATCATAACTGCCGCCACAGCACCCACTACGATGACTCGATCCCATTTCACTCCCTTCAGTATGTTTTGAATCATTCCGCCTCCCCGAAAAGTCCATTTCTAATTCCCAATCCCATGCCATACCGCCCCCTTCTAATTTTTTGAGTTGGTCGAGGTAATTCCATTTCCACCTCATCGGGGAACAAGGTCCTCGTTGATACCGAGAAACTTCTTTGCCGCCTCCAGGGGCTTGACCAACCAATCGTAGCAAAAGCCATTTTGATAGGCCGCCTCCCACTTGCGAATCCAACTTGCCAGTTCGATCCGGAAGTCGTGGTATTTCTCAAGTAGATCCTCATGCTCACACCGCATCTTTAAAAGGTCTTCGAGGACTCCGGTTGAAACGGTGATAACGGGAGAGTCAACGCCCTCCTCCTTCCATTTGCGGATAGTTTCGTGATACTCATTAATCCGCTCGACTACATCCTGGTCTTTCATGGCTCCCTCCTTATAGGTGTCCCAGGAGCGAGTATGCAAGGTTGATGGCAACGCCCACGGATGTAACAACTAAGAGCCAATGAATCCTGTCCACCTTCTTTTTGAGTTCTTCGATGGGTTCGTGCCGCACCTTGCAAACCTCCTTATGGACATATATGCTGTTATGGTCATGGTCATGCATCGCTGATCTTCCTCCTGAAAATTGTGAATGGGTGAACTTGAAAGTGAAAATGGTCGCCGCCCCTACCCTCTACGGTGTGGTGTAGGCATACCTGATATTTCATGCGGTAGGGATCGTAGATCCACAAACCATTGATATACTCTGCGATGTCTTTCTTCTGCCAAATTTGAAGATAGTCATTGTCGCAGTCCACCGCCCGCCAGAGCCCATGAATACCGGGTTCGGGGCGGTTGACACTCGTAACCCACAGGGGTTCCCTGTACCGGAACTCGCAATATGCGGCGGCTCCGAAAACGATAAACCGCAGGAGTTCGTTTAACCGGATGTCTTTAAACTCACTCTTTAGATTCTCGTTTTGAAACTTCAGCATCACGTTTCTCCTTTGCCATCAGGTCATCGTCCATCTTGCCGAAAGTGAAGATACCGATCACCGACAGGACATAAAGGATGCCGAGCCTCCACATCATTTCGAGCGGGACCGCCATGTTGTAAAACCAGTAGACCCACCCGTAGGCAGACACGGCGAAAAACAAACTGAAAGAGAAGTTGAAGAGAAATTTGACTATGGCACGCTTTCGACTCATGATATGCGTCTATCATACACACGTTTGCACAAAGTTGTCAAC
>CAYGBE010000008.1:0-5812 GCA_964348065.1 uncultured archaeon | reverse complement strand
CGGTCGCGAAACCCTGATACGTTGGTTCAGCAACGATAATAATTCCTGGAGAGATGCCAGTCTGTTCGGTGAGGCCATATTGGTTTCCGAGCCGGAGCCGATTAATCCCGGCACTGATGGTTTGGTGGCGTTATATGCGCTGGATGGTGATGTGAATGACAGTTCCGGCAATGACCTCCATGGTACTATAGTTGGCGATCCGGTCTTTGTGGAAGGTGTAGAAGGGATGGCAATGGATTTCGACGGAGTAGACGATCTGGTCGAACTGGGTAAGTTTGATGTGGTCGGCCAGATTACTTTGGCTGCATGGATCAAGGCCGATGATTTTGAAATCAACGATGCACGTGTCATTTCCAAGGCGAACGAATGGGGCGGAAACGATCACTGGTGGATGTTGAGTACCATATCAGAAACTAGCTTGCGTTTCCGGCTCAAGACCAACGATGGTCAGGATACCACCACCTTGATCTCTGACCCCGTTCTTGAGGCTGGTGTCTGGACGCACGTTGCCGCGACTTGGGATGGCAGCATGATGCGGATCTACAAGGATGGCCAAGAAGTTGCCAGCCAAGAAAAAGGCGGCTCTGCAGTGGCTGTTGACCCAGCTGTCAGCGTGGCTATCGGCAGTCAACCGTCTGACGCATTTGCAAGCGATCCCAGCCGTGTGGTCAAGTTCTTCGATGGTTTGATCGACGATGCAAGAATCTATGACCGTGCTTTGTCTGAAGGCGAGCTTCTTTATCTTGCCGGTGAGCGTGCAACGCCGGTTGACCCTGGTACTGATGGCCTGGTTGCATTCTATGCACTGGATGGCGACCCTAATGATAGTTCCGGTAATGACAACAACGGAACCATTGGAGGTACGGAGAATTGGGTGGATGGTAAGATAGGCAGTGCGCTGGAATTCGACGGATCATCTACTTACGTTGAAATACCCTTTAGCGAAAGTCTGAGGCTCCTAAATCAGGGTGATTTCACTCTATCTGCATGGTTCAAACCGGATGAGATACCACCCGAAAACAAAGAAGTGTTCCAGCAGGGAGACGGAAATGGCACGGGCAGGACATGGCTTTTTGTTCATAACAGCAACGAGATTCGGTCGTTTCTCGGCGGCGGCACTACTGCGTCGGGAATCGGCGTAGAAGCTGATACATGGTATCACGCAGCCGTTGTTGTAACCGAAGGAGGCGATGCTGATAATATTCAATTATATGTCAATGGCCAACAGACTGGTGAACCGACCCAAAGAAATATGGAAGATTGTGAGGGTGTTTACTTCATAGGCCGGCACAAGAATCCGACCAACTTCTGGGATGGCTTGATTGACGAGATCCAGCTCTATAACAGAGGTTTGTCTGCCGGCGAGATTCGTTACCTTGCGCGTGCACGGGAAGTAGATCCGTCTCTTGTTATTTACTATTCCTTTGACGAAGTTAGCGACATTGTCGCCGACCAATCCGGTAAAGGCCATGACGGTGTCGTCGTCGGCGACGTTACAGCAGAGGCGGATGGCATGTATAATGGAGCTGCCAATTTCGCAACCGGCAGTTACCTCGACCTGGATGGCCCGAGTTTCCCCGCCGAAGATATTCCGACATCTGCTATGACACTCGCCGCGTGGATAAAGTGTGCTAATACAGGCGGAGATCATGAGATATTCAGCGCCAGAGCATCCGACAATACGTGGCTTATTCACCCTGAGCCGAAAAGCAGTGGTGACATTAGATGGCTGCTCCGTTCTTACGGCGGGACCACAATCTTCCAAATACGTGCAGGTACTATGACATGGGATGAATGGCTGCATTTTGCAGGTACATACGACAAAGAGTCTGGCAAGGCAGCTCTGTATATCAATGGGGAATTAATTGAAGAGATTGTCGTTGAAAATCCCGCAGATATAGCCGGAGACTGGGGTTTGGGTGCTCGTGTGGGATTAACTATTGATGATGCAAGACCTTTCACGGGACTAATGGACGAGTTCCGCATGTACACTCGGGCATTGTCACAGGATGAAATACTGGAAATTATGCAAGGTATGTAATTTCCGTTTGCTATTGCGATATGGTGAATTTGTGGCTTGAGAAACGACTGTGCTGGTGTTGGCTATCATCGGTACATACGAGGCCAAGTTATCAAGCAACGGTTTTTTATCAATTAGGGGCCTATATCAATCGATTAGGTATAGGCCCTCTTGTTAAAGCAATGGTCAATTAACTATATGTAAGTTTATTTGATGAGGGTTAAAGACGGTACCCTGGGACAAGTGATTGTGTCGCAAACAAATATTGCTGATACTGACTTGGGTGGCTTATGGCTCCTTGGGGACTAACCAGGCTGAAGACTTATTACTAAGTCAATAGAATCTCAGTTGGCATTGGTCTCGTAATCTATAATCACTGATGTGGCTTGATCTGTAGCCTTTGCCGCGGGTTTACGTCATCTGCGAGAGTACAGAATCAGAAATCGGGATAGGGCCTGATCCATTCTGGCCAGAGATCCGGTGTTACACCTCCGGCAAGGGTCCAAGGGCCGTTGGTTTGGAATTGTCTGTGCCACTTAAAAGTCCAAAGTTCCTTGAGAGGCACCTTACGGACCGAGCCGTCTGCAAATGAACTGCAAATGGCGCCGCGGTGTCGATTGATGCAGACCCGCTTCATTCTGCTCTCACCTTGCCAGGCATCATATTCATTTTCTGGCGGACCGTCCGTTTCTATAGGAAAAAGGTCAAAGCGCAAGCCATCCATGAGCACCGGTACCCTTGCACCATGGGGAACCTCAAGAAAATTGCGATATCCGTACGAAGCTGGTATGCTCCGCACATAACTACCGTCGGCAGGGATAGGGATCAGGTAGCTGTTAAGGCCATAGCTGCCTGCTATCCCATTTTCTCCGCAGGTATAAGCGCCGTGAATACCTGTAAAGATGCCCCAGGCCCGGTCGATATTGAATGTAAGAGTGCTGTTGCCAAATTCGTCGATGATTGGTTTCATGGCTGTCGGGCAGAACCAAACCTTGTTTTTTTTCCAGTTCTTTAAATCCTCATCAAGCTGGCAAGGCCACCAGTGCCCTAGCTCGTTGACTCCGGAGAAGAACTTGCCGTCGTTGTCGTTGCAATAGGTGTTCAGGATAAGCACCCACTGCCGCAGATTGGCAGAACATCCCAACATACGGGCCTGTTCCCGCACCCTTCGAAGAGCTGGCATCAAAATCGCCATCAATATGGCAATAATGGCAATTACGACCAATAGCTCTATTAAAGTAAAGCCTTTTCGTCTGCTCATGTACATTCTCCAGGGAACTGTGTTTGTCAGCTATCATTATAATCCAGTTCCGGGGGTAATGCAACCGTTTTGGACAAGTGATATTTTGTCAATAACTGAGATTTCCCATATACCTTTATGAACAATTCTCCTACATGTTGTTGTATAGTATCCCCAAAAGAACTTTGTTTTTGATACACTTCTTTGTCACCGTATACTTAATCCGATTACACATAAAAATTGTCAATAAATATTCGCTTTTTCGCAAAAAATCAACATTTATTCGGACTCGATATAGGCAAAATCAGTATTTGTAGTGACAAAATGGAGACAAGATGTCACCTCAAAATTAGGGTGTTTTTTAGCTTCTGAAAACCAGAACTTATGCTTGAATATCATTTCACCCTTCTATTTCAATTATTCATCTTGAAATAACAACTGTGCATATTCATACAAATACTTTCGCCAGTTAGCCATCTCATGTCCGCCATCCGAGACAAGAAATTTGTGTTCGATACCTTGATCCGAAAGAAAAGCATCCAATTCTTTAGATCCTTTAAACAAAAAGTCATTTCGTCCACAGGCAATAAAGAAAGTTTTAATCTGATCACTAACTTTTCTTGGCTGATTCAGGACATGTGGTGCATTGTCCTTAAAAAACTTCTTACCTCCTCCCCAACTGAATGGCCCGAGATTGCCAAAATGATTCAGATTGTTCAACCCGATTTTTAATGTGTGATAACCACCCATTGAATAACCGGCAAGCGCACGATTCTGGGGATCTTTGGAAATTCGGTAATGTTTCTCGAGATAGGGGATTAGGACCTCAATAAAATCCTGAACAAAATCGCCCTGCTCCTGCACAAAAGGCCAGCCGTGCGTGCCCGGTTCTACGGTATGCCCAAATGGCGCTACAACAATCATGGGCTGAACTTTGCCTTCGGAGATCAGATTGTCAATAATGACGTTAGCATGACCAACTTGGAACCAGGATTCATCCGTACCGCCACTGCCATGTAAAAGTAACAGGACAGGCCAGGTCTGATCAGGGTGATCTTCGTATCCAGGTGGTGTGTACACACTCACGCTGCGCACCGCTTCAATGGTCGGATTGTGATAAAAATGCCTGTGTACCGTACCATGTGGAACATCTCGGACCGTAAAGAATTCTGTCTCTTTGCCAGGTACCAGAATCACACTTGATGTACCAATGGTCAGAGAATTCACCGGATCGGGTGTTTGTACACCGTCGATTAAAAATTTATAACGGAATTTCCCCGAGCGTACAGCTTCTACAGTGATGCGCCAATATTCCTCATCGAACCGTTCCATTTTGTCAGACTGATCACCTAACAGTGCCGCACATTGAAGCTTCACTTCGTCGGCTTTGGGGGCCCAAATTCGGAATGTGATGGTGCCATCTTTATTGAATTCCGGTGACTTTACTCTGGCAAAAGGTGGCGGCCCGGCCATCCGCTTTTGTTTGCCAGCAAAGGAAGGTTGCTGAAATAACAAACCAATAATTAACAAACAAATGAATACATGTTTTGCCCGCATAGATACCTCCGGTTCCAAAATCTAATGAGAATGCATAAAGGATTTCCATCTACTCATTTTAAAATCATATGATGAAAAATTTGATTTTAACCTATAGGAGTTATTATACAACTATGGGCATAACTACTCAAGAAAAGAAATCACTCAAGAGGCCGGCCTCCAACTCTCTGTCACCTAATATTCGTCTCTCATAGCGTTTCCTGCGAAGGGACTGGTATTCGGACTCGATATAGACAAAATCAACATTTGTGGTGACAAAATGGAGACAAACTGTCACCTGGAAATCAGGGTGTTTTTCAGCACCTGAAAGAGGTGACTTTTTGGAGAATTCTGGTATTTTACAACTTGCGATAAGGGAACCGTTTTGGAAATCCATGCGGGGCTCATTGTGCTTCTGATTGGCTGGTGGGATTAGTCCAAAAGCTTCTGAGCGTTATCTACTCTATTGACAAGCAGCGAAGGAACTAATTTTGCATGATGAATATGACATTAGTGAATTAGGATTTGCCAATTGTTTCAAAACCCTTTTTTATAATATTCATCATCTGATCCTTCAATTCTTGTTTCTTTTCAGCATATTTTTCATCGGCTGCCAGATTATTCCATTCATAGGGATCATTCTGATGGTTGTAGAGTTCTTCCTTTCCGTTACGATACAGGATGTACCTCCAGTTTTTTGTTCGGTAAGCATAATTTTGTTTGAGAACATCTTCATTATTGACGCCTACACCTAGAACAGTTAAGGCTCCATCCGGACCACCCCAGTTCTGGAATTCCGGATTTCTCAGAAATGGCCGTAGACTATATCCATCGATCGTTGTACCGGAATCATTTTTCATCGTATTACCTTTTAGGTCACAAAGGTCTACTAAGGTTGGATAAATGTCAATCAAGGAGACGGGGTGCTCCACCTTTGATCCAGGTTTAGATTCTCCCGGCGCTCTGATGATCAGGGGAACACGGGTACTTTCTTCCCAGGGCGAGTTCTTAAATAA
>CAYGBE010000007.1:0-3438 GCA_964348065.1 uncultured archaeon | reverse complement strand
AAAATCTTACCAAACTTGAAAGGAAGGATATCCCTCAAGTATTGCTTGAAAATCGTTTCTTGAATCTTTTTTCTAAGCCGATGGAAGAAAGGGGAGCAGCATCATTTGAAGACCGATATATCTCAAAAAGTACTCAGAGCGACTCTGGTGAAAGTAATACTGACTTTCGTCACTTTCATTTGATTTTGCCTACCAAAGCGAAGATAAGCAGGACAGGTGAGAATACTTGTGAAATTACTACCGAAAAGTTCACGCTAAGAGTTAGTATACTTTATTTGGGGGCTGATGAATTTTTGCCAGCTGATTTTGAAAAATACTATCTAGGGCTGCAGGAATATTACCAAAGGTCGAATCCATCCATGGTGAAAGAGAAAGCGATTGAAATAGAGGTAAAAGTATTTTTTAAAAATAGCATCTTCTTCTCAACGACTGGAATACAATACTATGAATGGCTCGATAGTTATCTAGATAAACTAGAAGAGGAATTTTCCCGCCCATATTTCTTCAAGAAAATTGGATGGGATTCAGTATCGACTCTGTTGGATTGTATTAATATGGGTGGAGAACATTTTAACAGTGGTAGGAGTAGAACGGATGCCTAGTTATGCATGACCAGAATGATGTATAGTGTCACCCCAGCCCCTGTCGCTATTTCTATTCAAGTGTAGTTGCAAAGCAGTAGTCCAACATCTTTCAATCTCAATTTCACCTCTTATCTAGCTATAAATCGTCGTTATGCATCCCCTCAGCACGCTTCCTTCCTTCAAATTCTAGTGACGCTGAATTGATACAATATCTTTTTCCCGTTGGATGGGGACCGTCATCAAAGACATGGCCAAGATGTGCACCACAGTTGTTGCATTGGACCTCAATTCTTCGCATTCCATAGCTTTTATCTGATATAAATTTTAAGTTCTGTAACTTTGCAGGGGCCCAAAAACTTGGCCAGCCAGTGCCAGAATCAAACTTTGTTTCGGAATCAAACAGTACGCTATCACAACAAATACAGCGATAGGTGCCGTCTTCTTTGTGATTCCAATACTTGCCAGTAAACGGATATTCCGTACCTTTCAGTCTACAGACTTCATATTGCTCCTTTGTTAACTTTTGCTTCCATTCTTCGTTAGACTTTGATAATACCTCAGGTTCCTTGCTCATATATCTCTCTCACAAATATTAAATCACATCATTGGTATTAGAATATATTCCCAGATGTAATCCAGATTCTTACCAAATTCTTCCTTTTTGTTGCCTCAGGAATTTGATCGCCTAGTCCGGTAGTTATATACACGTCTTATCGGGCTCAATGCATCTTAAAAATTTCTTGTCAGCGAGCTCTGCAGTTATCTCCCTTAGGTATTGTAGTATGATAATCCAGAACTATCAAGCAAATGTTGCTTTGCTAAGCCTTCCTTTGATGATTCAAGTATTTCTTACATTATCTTTGTCTTTTCATCGTCATCATTGTATTGAATATAAGAAGCCACTTGCTATGATATTTGGCATCATTGTGTCTAATAAAACAAGGCACTATGGCCGACGACACAATAACAGAAGAAGAAAAATGTCTTGCAACAGGACTTTGGATCTACGGTTTAACGTCTCATCTAACAAGAGGTCCACATTCACGAATATGGCAAAAAACCGGTCGCAGCAACCTGGGCATATGATGCCTGCTGCCACCGACAAGAATTTTCGAGCGCCTAAAATAATGATGGCTCTGCTTAATGGCGGTTTACTTCTTTACTGACTCTTGAAGCACATATAAGAAGTAGTTGACTGAAAAATTATTAATACAAATAAGGTATATCCTCATATCTATTCTGAAAGTATATGGCCGACCTAATGCTGTTGTCATATATTCCGCTAATTTCTATAGCTGTCACGTCAGGACTTCTCGTTATGGCATTGATAAGTTTCTCTTCTGCAAGGAAAAGTATCCAAAAGCAAGGTGAACAACAAATGAATAATCTAAAGACGCTAAATGAACAACAAATCTATGAAAGACTTACGGAAGTTAGACTTAGGCTTCAAAACACAGAGGATTTTACCAGACTGGCAGCAGAAAGTCCTGTTTATGCCGAACGTTTTGCCTTAGTAAACCAACCATCAGAATACTATACAATTATGACGTTTCTCGATTTATTTGAATATGTATATCACCTTAAGGGAGAAGATAGCATAGATAATGTAGTTTGGAATCGCTGGAAAGCACTCATGGAAACGATAATGACAATACCAAAATTTGGGAGAGTATGGGAAAAAACGAGATATTCACATTCTGATGATCAATTCAAGGGTTTTATTGATTCACTTTTACCAGTGAAGAATAATACTCAGGCCATCGATTCTCAGCGACAATAGGCTCGCAGCTTTCACAACATTGCTCCCAAGTGGATCACTAGAGGTATCTCGATAATCATAATAGCATAACGAATTGCGAACACTGTCAAGGGCAATGAATAGTGGTCAGGCGATTGGGTTCGCAGATCTTGGAGTAAGGACAGCTAGACACTACAGCCTTCGTATCTGAGTTATCTGAGGAACCATAGACTTCAAAGTAAAGGTGGGCCAAGTACAGACTTACCCAGGTAGTGACCTTTCAAATTCCTTATCACACCAATGGTAGCCTCATTAGTGCTTGAGGTGTAACCTATATTATGATTCCAGGCCGTTTGACATGATGGGGTAGCGACTGACGTGCAGTAATGTGGAACTGACGTACTTGCTGACAAATCTATCAACAATAAATAGAAAGTTCACATGAATCCACTATGAATCAAACAAGTCAATCGAGCATCGAAAAAAACAGTTTGTGCTTGACTTTGTAGAAAATTGCATCCAATAGACATGATATGGCATGAGCTGATAGATACCACATCCTCGAGGCATAAGACGACACAATCGCTAGGTTCCACAGGGAAGTGAAGGATTCAAGCAATATTTTGGTCAGTTCTTTCAAAACTTTCCGGACCCTCGAACTACAATTGACCATATATTGTTGATGAAGAGGAAGGAGTAATGCCATGATGACTACAACTTCCATAGACAAGCAAACTGCTAAGAGAGTAAGGCTTAAGAAAACTGACTTACTCAGAGTCGAAATGGCATGGTTGTAGAGGCAGGCATGTAGTTGATGCTTCAAGGAATGGCATAGCATCAGTTTAGTATGGGATGCGGTGCCAAAGTAATTCCAACAACTGGCATAATCTTCATTTATTGCTTATTTTCAAATCTGAAGAATAGCAAGTTGAATAAACACTAGTGAGTTTCAAACAAATAATTTTTCGATATCAACACTGAAATCCAATGTGTTATTGTTTAAATCAAACTCTACTTTTTTTAATCCAAATTCTTCAAACAAAAATCTATACAGCTCTGACAAATAAAGAGACCAATTCTTCCCCATATCGTGTTGTATCACATACGAGTGTTGGG
>CAYGBE010000006.1:0-4818 GCA_964348065.1 uncultured archaeon | reverse complement strand
GCCTTTAGTTTCACAGTGATAGAAGCCTCATCGGCGGCGGGCTTATAGAACAAATACTCCACACCGGGCTTCGCTAAACAATACTTTGTCGAGGACAAGTTGTCGCGCGGCCGCATCGCTGCCAGATTCATCCTTTCAGCATACATTCGTGTATATCCCATACTTCGACGAATCGGGTCCCATTTCGGGTCAAACTTTTCTCCGAGAACTACACCATCATACGGGTCCATAAAGATGGGATTGTGTCCTCTGAGAAAGCTCTTCCACACCCATGCCTGATTTCCTCCGATTCCCCAGAGATGGTCGGTATCGTTCAGGATGACTCTTCGGCCATCGGCAGCCGGAGGGTCATCACGGTAGCCGCCCTCTCTATTTGGGGAAATCCAATCAGCAGGGCTATTGAACAGGGTCTCGTTCTTTCCGCCCCGGTACTGGAACGTCATGCCCACAGGATGCTGTTTAGATTTACTTTTCTCATAATTTTTAATGTATCGGATTATATGATATTGCCATTCGGTCGATGGGGGGTGGTTTTCGTTCGAGATCTCATATAGCACGTTATCGAAATCATTCACCGTGTCGATGACTTTCCGGATATAGGCCTCCTGCAGAGCGGTAACGGTCGGATTAATCAGCGTATGAAATTCCAGTCCTTTGCCGTCTTTGTTTTGGTCTCCGTCAACACCGTTAACATTGTTCTGCGGATGGAAGGGATGACCTTCCCACGCTCCGGTAGAGAACTGCATCGCCCAGCCTTCAAAGAGCATTATCGAAACGTAGATTCTGCGGTCACGGGCTGCTGAAATACGGCGCCGCAATCGGTTGAAGTAGGCCGGGTTGGGCTCCTTGAGATTGAACTTAGGTTTGCCGTCGAGGGCTAGTCCCGGCCCGGTTCGCGCCCAAGGCTGAGGAGCGGCCGTATGGAGCTTGTTCTCCCTGTTTGCCTTTGTATTCCAGGTTACCGGCTCCCATGTCCACAGTCGGATAAAGTTGTGATTCAGCTTCTGCATCCAATTCAGGTAAGCCGTAAAGTCGAATCGCGGGGGTGGGTCTTTTGGGCCAATATCGACCAGATTGGACCAGGTGTGCGAACCAGTCAGATAGACAGCCCGGCCGCTATCATCTGTAAAATAGCGAGGGTTTTCCTTTAGAACCCTTAAAGAACCTTGTAACCTTTTCTCTTTTGCATTCACCTCCAGGTGTACGAAACAGGAGTTCGCGATAAGGGTCAAGATCAATATCCATTTTGAAATTGCCAGGTTCGTCCCTTCGATACTCAAGTTTCGCAGATACATTTTAGATCTCCTTGTCCCATTCCACCTCATAATAAACGGCAAACTGGCAACAGCGTATAAACTAAACAGAGGTTGTCGATAAAACAGATTAACACAGATTGGAGTTGATTACCACTGATAAATCTGTGTAGACTTTCGTTAAAAATCTGTGGAACTAAGCTTCACGGGCCTCGCACATCCACCTTCACTCCAATATGGAAAAGCTTCTGCTTCCGATTTGATTTGAGGTTGAAATTATGGGAATCATCCATTAGCATCAATAATCAGACTTCGATTTAAGAATTTAAAGGAGAAAAAATGACAATGAAAAGATACTGGATTTCATCAATGTTCCTTTGCTTTTTAGCAGCAGCGTTAACTTTTGGCAGCGAAGCTATATATGATGTGCGCGACTATGGCGCTAAGGCTGACGGCAAAACACTATGAACTAAATCGATTCAAGCGGCGATTGACAAGTGCGCCGCAGATGGCGGGGGAACTGTTTACCTGCCGCCGGGAAACTGGCTCTCCGGCACTGTCTATATGGAAAATTATGTGACCCTCTTGCTCGATTCAGGTAGTACGCTGCTGGGAAGTCGAGACCCGAACGATTATGCTCTCCCCCACACCTCAGGAAGCAAAAACTCACGGGGCCGAAGCTTCAGCTACTGGAGTATCATTGCAGGAACGAGCCTTGAGCACGTTGCCATACGAGGGCGAGGCACAATTGACGGCCAGGGTTCTGCATTTCGCTTCAAAGACAGGAGCCGCCCTAAAGGCATATATCTGGAGAACTGCCGTGATGTCCTCGTCGAAGGCATCGAGATGCGGAACGCCGGTAGCTGGATGCAGCATTACCGCAACTGTGACAGGCTGAGAATCCAAAACATCATAGTGTTCAACCACGCCGCATACAACAACGATGGTCTAAACATCGACAGCTGCCGAGATGTGTGTATCTCCGGATGTATGGTGGATTCAGACGATGATGCTATAGTTTTGAAAAGCCTTTCGCTCAAACCATGCCAGAACGTAACAATCGCGAATTGTGTGATAAGCAGCCATTGCAACGCAATTAAAATGGGCACCGAATCCGGCGGAGGCTTTCGGAACATAGCAATCACCAACTGCACAATTTGCTCTCCTCGCTATTCCAAAGTCACCTATGGCAGGCAAAGAGGGCTCGCGGGTTTAGCTCTGGAGATTGTTGATGGTGGAGTTTTAGACCGGGTGGCGATTTCCAATATTGTGATTAAGGGAGTAAGTGTCCCTATTTTCATGCGTCTGGGCAACAGAGCAAGGCAGTATGATAAAGATGAGCCGAAGCCCGGCGTGGGGACACTTCGAAACGTCGTTATAGACAACATAGTGGCAACCGAGACGTCCAACATCGGCTGCTCAATCACCGGTCTGCCGGGCCACACAGTTGAAAATGTATCTTTGAGCAATATCAAGCTGGATTTCGAAGGGGGCGGAACTAAAGAAGATGCGTCAAAAGAAGTACCGGAGAAGGCTGAAAGCTATCCGGAAAGCACGATGTTTGGCGTGCTCCCGGCATACGGATTCTACTGCCGTCATGTCAGAGGATTGAAGTTCATTAATGTGCAATTGCAGACAACCACATCCGACCAGCGTCACGCAGTCGTGTGTGAAGATGTAGCAGACCTCTTAATCGATGTTCTCGATGCCACGAACTGGCCAGGGGCTGCAGCAACAATTCGATTAACTGATACAAAAGGCGTTTTTGTACGCGGGTGCAGACCGAAGCCAGGTACGGAGCTGTTTTTGAATCTACAGGGGCAACAAAGCGAACGCGTAGTACTTATGGCCAATGATTTTAGCGGCGTCAGCAAGATTGTAGAGATGGGGCCGGACGTTGCGAAGACAGCTTTGGTTCAACGGGCCAACCCCGCACCAAAACGGAGATGAGCAAAGTAGTTCTTCCTATCAAACCGAGAGTGGCGCTCATCGAACTGCGTTTTGGTGCGGGGCCCGGGAATAACAGCTTTGTTTCTTTATCGTCACTGGCGATATGCCCATGAAGAGGGACCCCGCTTTGCGGGAACCCAGCGAAAAGTCAAAATAATTATCTTCGTCAGCCGAACTTTTTCTTTGCAAAGAAAAAAATGGCTAATGATTGGCTTCGAAGTCAAAATGCCGTAGAATCACAACTGTGGTGAATCAAAGAAAGTTAATCGTCCTTTAGGAGACTCACAATGAAGTTCAATCGTCGCCTTTTTATTAAGTCGGGCATCGGTGCCGGGGTATTGGCAGCGCAGGGCTGCCTATCTGCCGCCGGTTCTATCAAGACAACCCTTCCTCAGTTAGACAAGGCCGCTGCCGCGCCGGTGTTGAAGATTTCATCCATTAAATCACCGGTGAAAATCGCCTCTATCGAGCTGCTGCGTGATGATAAAAACTACTTTGTCCGCACCAGGTCCACCGACGGTGCCTTCGGCGTCGCCGTCACCAACAGTCGTGCCGCATATCTATACCCGATTCTGCAGCAGCTGGTTATCCCTTATTTCATCGGCAAAGATGCTCGTGACCTCGATTCACTCATCGATGGGGTGTACGTATATCGCAGCAATTACAAATTGTCGGGCCTAGCCCTATGGTGCTGCGTTGCATGGGTGGAATTCAGTGTGCTGGACCTTCTCGGCAAAATTGAAGGCAAGCCGGTTGGGGAGCTTCTCGGTGGTGTGCTCCGTCATGAGATTCCGATTTATGTTGCCAGCGGCAATCGCAATACCACGCCACAGCAGGAGGTGGATATTCTGGCAAAGCACATTGAGCAAAACGGGGCCGGGGCAATCAAGTTTAAGGTCGGCGGACGTATGAGCAATAATGCCGACTCGATGCCCGGCCGCAGCGAGGGCCTGATTCGGCTTGTGCGTAAGGCCCTTGGTGACAAGGTTACTATATACGCAGATGCAAATGGCTCCTACGACTGTCGCAAAGGCACCGAGATCGGCAAGCTTATGCAGGACCACAACATTAACATGTTCGAGGAACCCTGTCCGTTTGACCATCTGAAAGAAACCAAGTGTGTGGCTGATGCCCTGTCGATTCCGATATCGGGCGGAGAGCAGGAAACCAGCCTTCGCCGTTTTCGCTGGATGATCCATACCAACGCGGTGCAGGTTGTTCAGCCGGACCTGCATTATAACGGAGGTTTCATTCGTGCCATCCGCGTAGCTCGCATGGCCGCCGAGGCCGGTATGTCTGTTATACCACACATGTCAGGAGCCGGCGTTGGGTATGTTGACGTGCTCCACTTCGCCTCTTGCACGCCGAACATCGGAGATTTCCATGAGTATAAGGGCGGTTTAGCTCAAACAGGCTCCTGGTATGATCCGCCTCTGCGGCTGAAAAACGGTGCCATAAATGTGCCCACCGGCCCCGGTCTTGGGATTACCGCGGATGCTGATATTCTTCGCAATGCCAAACCAGTTGAATAATGAGCACAAAATATGACAAGGGATGAGTATTCGGTCCAGTGACTGATTTGTATCCGGTCCGCATAATATGAAGATAAAGTATA
>CAYGBE010000005.1:0-4887 GCA_964348065.1 uncultured archaeon | reverse complement strand
AAGGGGGGAGTCTAACGTAAATTTGATGGTTTGGAGATTTCGTGGGATTTGTGTGGCTTTTTGGGTTCTTGACCGTATCTTTTTGGGTGAAGTACCTTGATTCTAGGATGTTAACGGGTTGTATTTGGGGAAAATTGTGAGAAATTAGATGTAAGGCAAAAAAGGAAATTCCTATAAATCCTCCGTTTAAAAACATCGTTGCATTGGGAGATAAGTGGCTGTTCGTACAAACTTATGATGAGCCTATCGAGGGAAGTTCTTCCTATGATATTTTTAATACAAACGGAGAATTCATTGGCAGAGCTAAGCTTGAGGGTTATCAAGTAAAATTCAAAGGGGACAATGTCTATTGCCTTAAGGAAAAAGACAGAGGGTATAAAGAGCTGGTTGTGTACCAAATGATATGGAATTAGTGGTCTCTTGATGTATAAATGCAGGTTGTTTGCCACGTTGGATTCATAATCCAATTCGCTTTAAGGTGAGACTGGTTAGAATGCAAAGCCCGCCTTGAAATAGATATATGTCCCTTCCTCACTCATCGCTACAGACAACGAGAAGACAGTAGCGAGGTCGAGGACGGAGAAAAAAAGTCCTCCCCCATAGGCTGGGTGCCACTTCTTGGAAGATTCGCCATCGACATAAACACGGCCCACATCGGCCAATCCAAAGAGCCCGTATTCACCGGGGATGACAAAAATCGCTTTGCCCAAAACCAGCCGCAATTCGGCTCGTCCAAAAAGAGAAGCATCCCCGGCAAACCTGTTTTTGTGGAATCCACGAAGACTGGAAACTCCTCCGATGTAGGCCGCTTCGGTGTAGGGAAATTCGCCGAAAATTTTCTTGCCTCCCACAGACAAGGCCAAGATCAGGGGTTTGGCCAGTGAAATGTAGGCAGCCGTACTGCCTTCAATTCCCGAAAATGTGCTGTCGGCAGAAAGAATCTTAGGATACACGAATCCTTCCACAGAGGCCCGGAATCCGGATGTATTTGCATTAGATGGATCTCGTGTATCCCAACTTATGCCCAAGCGAATTCCCAATTGCCCGAAATTGCGGTACCCATAGGGCTGCTGCATTCCGAGGAGCGTATCCGGATTGTCTGTGGCGGTATTGTATTTAAGCTGCAGGCCCCCAAAGGCATCGACAGTTGGGCTGAAAGTGAAATGAACGGCGGGAAAAACGGACAAAACTCTGTGTCGAATTTCATGGAAATCATCTGATTGAGATGCCTGGGTTTCATTACCATAACCATAGAACCGAAGAAATTCGAGCCCCGAAAGAAGCACAGAGACTGTGCCAAACAAAAGGGAGTTCGACCTTCGAAAATCTCCGTAATAGTCGAGGATCCCCGACTTTGGCTCTGTGGCATAGCCGACCTTGAGATTATGATAATCCGAATAAGGGAACTTACGGAATCCGTATCCCGTGGATATGAAGCCTCCCCCCAATAAAAGTCCAATATCTGAACTGAAGCCTGGGAATATCTGAGGCGCGGTGTACCGGCCCCAATCGCGATAGGTGAGCAGGGGATTGTCAGACTTTACGACATACTTTCGTGACGATATATTGGGTGGTTCATAAGGACGTGGATCGAATTTGCTGCTCCGACCTTTGATCAGCTTGTTCTGGCCTGAAGAGTCTGCAAAATAGACGCTGCCACCCTGGGAATCGTCCACAAGATCCACGCCCTCGCCCCCAATGACCCGGATCTTGATCCCCTTGGCTTGTTCTCCGCTGATAAGTACTGAGTCATCGCCGTTGTAAAGGTAGATGCGAACTTCTTTTGTATCCTTTTTGTAGAATTTTCTCTGGAAATATGCATTTTCTGACTTTTTGCCGTCCACGGAGGGGAAGACATTCACCATTATATCGCCGTTATCGCTCCTTTTGATGTCTACAAAATCCTCCTGGTTGGTGCAATGAATATCGACCTCTTTTGCCAGATAGCGATAAAACCTCTCTGCCTCGCTCTGCAATTTTGAGCGCCGTTGTTTGAGAAATTTCAAGATCTCGACCCCTCTGAGATCAAAGTATTCCCTGGGAAGCTGATGCAGCGCCTGTTCTATAACTTCATCCGTTACGAGGCGCTGAATATCATTGGCCGTCTCTATCCAAACGGTAAGCTCAAGGTCTGTCAGTAGTTTCCGGTCGACTTCTCTTCCATTCCACGTCATTCCTTCTATGTGAGGATAGGAGGCCTTGAATCTGACCAGCTGAGGGTACTGCAAGCGCGCCAGCATGAGCACAAAACCTTCATAGCTGCAAAACACATTATCACGGTCTTCGGGAATCGGCTGCCATTTCGGTTTCCCCGGGAGCTTTGCCCACCGCCACTGACTTTGGTGCCGGTCCCAGTCACCTATCAGCACATCCACCAGCCGCGCCCTTAAATACGCACGGGAGTCGATACGATTTTCAGAAGATGATAAAATCCGGGCCCACATTTCATCACTGCCTAAAATCTCTGTTGCACCAAAAGTACCGGGGTGAGAGTCTGATTTGGCTGTTGGATACTCCTCCAATGTTCCCAAGGCACCTGCAAAGGCCTCGCGAAACTCGCCAAGGCCAGGATCGTCCAGCATAACCACGAGCTTGGGCTGCACGTGCAGTATTCCGACTGCCTTGGCTATGGGAGGTACAGTAACAGCCACACCGGGAAATGCCGTCGAAATCTGGTCCTTGATCAGGCGTTCCGCGAGCGTGTCTTGGAAACTCGGGGGCAAAAATGTTTCGGGATCTTTTTCGACCCCACGAAAGGTGTAGCTCCTTCCATCAGAACCCATAAGAGCCAGTCCTAAGGTTTGCTTTCCTCCCACACGCATCACTGGTTGCAGACCACCTGCATAAGTTTGCAGATCAAGTCTCTCGACTTCAATGGACGTTATCCAAAGATCGCGGTAATTCTTGCCTAAAAACCACTTATGAATGCCCGATACCTGATACTTTGTGCTGGCGACTACCCTTTGCTTCTTTTTCGAGGGCTCGTTAGCGCGCGCGTCTAATTGAGGAGCAAGGAAAAAGAGAAAAATCGAGACCACAACCAACCACCTAATCGATTTGGAACTAATCTTACATCTCAAATTTTGCATGCTTAAATCACCCTTCCCATTATGTTACATTTTTCAAGTGCCTATATGAAAGGCCTCATCGCTTTTTGAATTTTCCACCCTTTGTGATCCATGAGTAAAAATATCACAATTAATATGACGAGATCAACTAACAGGATAAATGTAACAGGATATCGTGAATCGTAGGTTTACAGTGTACTCTTAATCAATAAGGAGTTGTCTGATCACATTGGGATTTAAATCCGGCATGTTAGAACCACAAGGATTGAATCCTCGCTTTTTATCAGAGACTCACTAGTTTTCGGAAGAAAAGTAATGAGTGAAAAGGGCAAAATAAATAATATGACTCAAAAAGTGACAACACAGAAACAACGTATCGCATCCATCGATTTAATCCGCGGTGCGGTGATGGTATTGATGGCCATCGATCACGTTCGGGTTTTTTCTGGACTCCCAGCCGGTGGCATCACGCCCGGCATCTTTTTTACCCGATGGATCACCCACTTTTGCACACCGGCATTTCTTTTTTTAGCCGGGACGAGTGCTTTTTTCTATGGTCGGAAATATGCGAACCTGCGGCAGTTTCTTCTGACTCGTGGCGTCTGGCTTATTTTTCTCGAGCTGACTTTTCTGCGTTTAGCATGGACTTTCAACTTCGATTTCAGGCACTACGAAATGGCGGGTGTTATCTGGGTCATCGGTTGGTGTATGATCCTGCTTGCAGGATTCGTAAAACTGCCGCGCTTAGCAATTGGAATTATCGGACTCGTCATCATTGCCGGTCACAATCTCACGGATCCTTACCTGCGCCAGTTGATACCGGCGCTTGGCAATGGCAGCTTCAGCGGATTCTGGAAAGTTCTTTACCTGGGATTCTTTGCGGGACCCATTAAGTTCGGTCCGGATGGCCTCAACATGTGGGTGCTGTACTCTATTGTGCCGTGGATTGGTGTGATGCTCGTCGGATATGCATTCGGATACATCCTGATCCTTGAACCGGCACGTCGTAATCGAATTTGCCTGATGATCGGTCTTGGGGCCATCGCACTTTTTCTCGTCCTCCGGGGATTTAATCTATATGGCGATCCCCGCCCCTGGACTTCCGAAGGACCCATGCCGGCATTTCTCTTGTTCCTGGGTACGAACAAGTACCCTGCGTCTCTCTTGTTTCTATTGATGACACTCGGGCCGACCATCGCATTGGTGCCGTTGTTAGAGCGAGCGCGTGGCATTATTGTCGGATGGATCAACGTCTTTGGCCGGGTGCCATTCTTTTACTATATACTCCACATACCGCTCATTCATGTGTTAGCGCTCGTTGTGTCAAAAATCAAGCTTGGGGAGGTAAGTCTCTGGCTTTTTGCCAACCATCCCATGGGGAATCCACGTGCGCCTGAGGGATATACCTGGAGCCTTCCGCTCCTCTATCTGGTGTTTACAGTTACAATTGTTATGCTTTATCCTGCATGTCGCTGGTTCGCTGCTTTCAAAGCCAGACTTAATGATTGGTGGTTGAGATATTTGTAGGTGTTTTGATATACAAATGGTTGAGGAATGACTTAACATGTTTACATTTAAAAACAACGTCGATATGAACATAAGAAAAACAAGATTCCTTAAGATTCGCACCTTATTTAGTACTACAATAGTATTGTTTAATGAAGCAAGTAATTCACATCACTTTGATTGATGGAAAACAACGCATCAATTTCCATCCCCACATCCATGTCCTGGCAACCGAGGGAGGCACAGCTCCAGATGGCGCCTTCCACTATGTTTCCCGCTTCCATGATGAGACAGTCCGCAAGATCTTCACCCA
>CAYGBE010000004.1:0-7765 GCA_964348065.1 uncultured archaeon | reverse complement strand
GCAAAGTAATCTTCCTTGGTAAGTTTGGAAAACGAGGTGATTTTTGTGCTTTTTATTAGATGGACAGCGTTAGCTATAGGAATGATCATATTGGCTTTCTCGGTAATAGAAGTGATTATTCCATTGGCTTCTCCCTCTGCATTGAAAACTGCTCCTCCACTCATATTTTCGCCTGTAGGAACTGTGCTTTGTATAATTTTTTTATCTTTTAAAATTTCTTGGATCCCCGTTATTACACCTTCAGAGGCAGATCCTACGCTTAGAAAAATGAGTTTTTCTCCTACTGTAAATTTGTTTGAAACATCCAACGGAGCCGGAATCAACTTTTTTTCCTTGATTTTCAACACAGCTAAATCCAATTTCTTATCTATTCCGACAACCCATTCAATCGAAACGGTTTTGGTTTTCACACCCTTTTTTTTCATTCGATCTTCCATTCTATGACTGAAACCAAGATCAAAATCTCTCCGTTCGATTTTCCCCTTGTATAATTCAATTTTTACCGAATGAGCATTGCTTATAAGATGGTAATTGGTCAAAATCATTCCGTCTTCTGAGACAATAACTCCTTTTCCTCGATAAATTTCTTTATTTTTTTGGTCATACTGAATAACGCTGACTACTGATTGACTCCTTTCCTCGACAAACTGAGGGAGCTCCTGACCAAAACTTAAAAATAAGGTGAAGCAAAGAAGATACGGGATGAAAAAGAGAAGATATTTTTTACTTTGCATTTTAATTCCCCAACCTAATTTTTGATAATTACTTAACATAAAAATGACAGAACGTCAAACCGCTTTTATGTTTTTGAAAGAAATGAAAAAAAGGAGAAAAATATTGGTTTTCATTGACCATGAAATCCAAAAAATTGAATTCAATTCAAAAAATTGTATTATTTTCATTTGACAAAATTATTGATGAAAAGTTAATTTATTAAAAATAAATAACTTACATAAAATTATAAAATTGGCATTAATCTTGCAATACATGAGTTCAGTAATCAGGGTGATATAAAGTCTAAATATATGAAGTACAGTCATCCTTACACTATTTCATCTGCATATAACAGTAAGGTTATGAATAGTAAAATCTTTTCAAAAGGGGGTGAGAAACAGGATAAAGATAAAATAAAGGTAAAGGTGGAAGTAAAAATTTACTTCCAGGGATGAAACCATTAGATTTAAAATTGAGGAGGTTTCTGAATGAAAAAGTTATTCGCTTTTTCAACCATTTTTTTGCTGCTCAGTGTGAGTTTCATCTTTGCTCAGGTAACGACTGGAATGATCGAAGGAGTGATCACCGATGAAGAGGGTACGCCACTAGGAGGGGTGAACGTGACGGTGGCGGGGCCCAATATCGCCAAAAGAAGTGTCATTACTGATATGAATGGCAAGTATCGGTTCGCTGCTCTACCCCCTGGAGAATATACTGTTAGTGCTTCTTTACCTGGATTTAAGAAATTTACCGAAGAAATGGTGATCGTCCGTTTAGAGGCTACAAAATCTGTAAATATAATCTTGGAAGTAGGAGCAATTGAGGAAGAAATTACTGTTATCGGGGAATCTCCAGTGGTAGACCTGACATCGTCTCGATTAACCACCAATGTGAAAAAAGAATATTTCGATTCTCTGCCCAAAGGAAGAACTTATCAGGATATGGTCTACATTGCTCCCTCTGTTCAGTCTGATCGTTGGGGCATCGGAGTTGCAGGAGCCACAGGTGCCGAGAATTTATACATTATTGATGGAATAAACACAACAGATGTAGAGGATGGGGTGATCGGCGCAGATCTTACCTACGAATTTATCGAAGAAGTCCAGACGAAAACAGGTGGTTATGAAGCCGAGTTCCCTGGTGCCTTAGGAGGAGTCGTTAACGTGATAACCAAGAGTGGAAGTAATGAATTCCGCGGAGGAGCTGTATTCAATTATCAGAGTGATGCCTTTTATGCGGAGCCAACAGTTGGAATTTACGGTGATGGTGCGATTGACAAATTCGATTATTACGATTTTGGTTTCCATATTGGGGGACCCATTGCGAAAGATAGAGTTTGGTTCTTTATTGGCGCAACTCCTGGTTTCCGAACAACTAAATACGCACCCATCAATGAGCATACTGGAGAGCAAAGGGAATTTCCAGTCAAGAGAAACACGTATTACTTTGCAACGAAATTTACAATTCAAGCAGCCCCTGGTCACACCGTAACTCTTAGTGTGTTTGGCGACCCACGGAGAGGTGAAGACAGCAATCCGGGCACCAGGAGAGATTTTGATGATTGGGAGAAGTCCGGTGGGATGGATTATACTGGAGGAACATACAATTTTGCTCTCAAGTATGACGGCGTGATAGGAAACGACTGGTTAGTCCATGTCTTAGGCGGACTATATTATGACATCACCAAAGAGATCCCAACAGATTTGAATACACCAGCTGTAATTTATGAATATGAATCTTATGGATTCCCAAGTGGCTACAGATCACATGGTCGTGGTTGGTATGCTGATCCTGAAAGAAGGATGAGATGGCAGGGAAGGTTTGATGTCACTCATTTTCTGGGAGGTCATGCCTTTAAAGCCGGAGTGCAGTTCCAGCGCTCGCTCTCTCTCAGAGAAGATTTTTACACTGCTAGATATTATCGACAGATTTACGAGCCATTTGGCTTTTTCAGAGACAGATACAGACATACAGAGGGAGAGTCTTACACTGATATTCTTGCCGTCTTCCTTCAGGATAGCTGGAAAGTTACGGATCGTCTGACTCTGAATCTTGGAGTGAGATTGGAAGACCAGAACATCCATGCGGGAGACAAAGCCATATTTTTTGAATCTAGCGAATCAGTCATCCATTGGAGTCTTACCGACCAGATTTCCCCTCGAATCGGATTCACTTTTGATATCCTGGGAGACGGAACGTCCAAGTTGTTTGGTTCTTACGGCCGATTTTTTGAGATGGTTCCTCTAGATATCAACAGCCGTCAATTTAGCGCTGAGATTGATATTATGTGGTATTATTATACTGATAAGTTTGATCCACGCACAGCGTTCAACCTCGGTGAGAACCTCATTGACGCATATCGAAGAAGAGAGTATGGACATGCGCCTTCGGATTTTCCTGATCCAGATAGAGCTGACAAAGGACTTGATCCTCAGCACATGGAAGAATTTATTGTTGGATTCGAGCAACAGTTCCATACTGATTGGTCTGTGAGTGTAAGGGGAATTTACAAGAGATTGGGTATGATTGTCGAAGATGGCTCATTTGATGGAGGAAGCACATACTTTATAATGAATCCAGGAAGGCACTTTGTGGAAGGAGAGATTAATTCCCTGACTGGCCAACCTCGAGTCTTATACATTGATGCTTTCCCCGAAGCCAAAAGAAACTACTATGCTTTGGAAATAATGCTCAACAAGAGATACTCTAACAATTATCAGTTCACCATCTCCTATACGTATTCTGCATTAAAAGGAAATTTTGCTGGATTGGCATGGCATGAATACGGCCAGTTGGATCCCAATATCACTGCAAATTATGACTTCCCTGAGTTCATGTACAATGCTGATGGTAAATTACCCAACCATATGCCTCATCAGCTCAAATTCGATGGAGTGTATATGTTTCCAGGTGCTTTAAAGGGATTAGCCTTGGGAGCATCCTTCAGATATCATACAGGACAGCCTTTGACCAAGATGGGCCTCAATTATTGGTATTCTGTCACAAGCCTTCATCCTGTCGCTTTCTTAGAGAAAAGAGGAAGTACAGATAAATTGCCCGATTACTACCAGTTAGATCTGCATGTAGGGTATGATCTCCGCTTTGCTGGGAAATACAAAATTGGCCTCACTTTGGATGTTTTTAATGTCTTAAACACCGATATAGAAGCAAGAAGACATATGACTTTTCTTTACGGCCAGTTCTTTGGTATGCCTGACCCACAGGATTTCTGGAATTACCCAATTCCAACTACATCAGATAATGACGATTACGGAAAGGGCCTCATCCATCAGCGGCCTCGTCGTGCCAGACTGGCAGTTGTCTTCTCGTTCTGATTAAGCGGAAACAGAAGCGCGGAGCCCTCCTCCCGAGTCCCCGGGAGGAGGGCTTTTTTATTTAAGAGCTAAATGCAGATTCTGATGCATAAAAAATCAATCTTATATCTTGGTTTAGTACCTCACCAAAATTGGTTATAACATGACTCTATATTGAGTGAATTGATATTCTTTTGGCGATAAGATAAAATCTATTTTCGCTAAATAAGTGAATAAAAAGAAGAAATTGCCAGAGGCTCTCCCCACGAAAAAGAAAATTCCATTACTCTTTATTTCTTTCTTTACAGCTTTCTTAATCGCCATTTCCCTTCCATGTATTTTATTTTGTAAACCAAAAAATAGAATTATAAGAGACAGCAGCCTTAATTTGTTATTGATCACCATCGATACCATCAGGGCTGATAGAGTGGGATACAGCGGCTATGATATTAAGACTCCACATCTTGATTCATTGGCTTTTGGAGGAGTACGCTTCATGAATGCCGTTTGTCAGGTGCCTCTCACCCTCCCTTCCCATGCCTCCATTCTGACTGGAACTAATCCTCCTTTTCATCGAATCAAAAATAACGGCACTTATTATCTCAAGGAATCTTTCACGACTTTGGCCGAGATTCTTAGAGAGAGAGAGTATCACACGGCAGCTTTTATCGGAGCTTTCCCCCTGGATTCCCAGTTCGGCCTAGATCAAGGATTCGATGTCTACGACGACAATTTCAGAAATCCTGATCATCTCAAGGGATATGAACCTCAAAGAGTGGCTGAACAGGTTTTTGATTCTACTGCATCATGGTTTGAAAAAAAATCGGATAAAAAATTCTTTGTCTGGGTGCATTATTACGACCCTCATCTTCCTTACACTCCTCCTTCACCTTTTGATAAGAAATATAATTCTCCCTATGATGGAGAAATAGCCTATACAGATGTTTATGTTGGTAAGCTCGTCCAACTGCTCAAAAAAAAAGATTTCTATGAGAAAACCCTGATTGTCGTAGTGGGTGACCATGGGGAAGGATTAGGTGATCACAAGGAAGACACTCATGGGATTTTCCTTTATGACACAACTTTGAAAGTTCCTCTCCTGTTTCATTCTCCCCGAGTCATCCCCAAAGGGAAGCCAATAAAGAATCAGGTAAGAACCGTAGATATTTTTCCAACCATCTTAGAGATTTTGGATATACCTGTTCCGGAATTTAGCCAGGGAATGAGTCTAATCCCAGTCATGGAAGGAAAGAATTTAGAGATTGAATCTTATGGAGAAACCTATCTTCCTTTGCTGGCTTGTGGCTGGTCAGAGTTGAAATCACTCAGGACGAACAGATTTAAATTCATCCTGGCTCCACGAACAGAGCTTTATGATCTAGTAAAAGATCCATATGAGAAGAATAATTTAATGGATAAAAGAGAAATGTCTGACCAATGGCGCAATAAGTTGGAAGCCTTGGAGAGAAAAAATTCATCTCCTAAACAGGAAGAACCCTCAAGACGGTTGTCTCCAGAGGACCAGGAGAAATTGGCCGCTTTAGGCTATGTTGGAGGAGCTCGATATAAAAAAGGAGAAAAATCATCTATCATCGATCCTAAAGATAAAATTCAAATATTCGAAGAGACCTTGAAAGCAGAATTGGCTCTTTCTCAAGGAAAGACGGATAGTGCAGAAGAGATATTAGAGAATCTTATACTCGAGGATCCAGGAAATCCGATGGTACATCATTTCTTGGGAAAAGCATACCAGAAATCGGGAAAATGGGAAAAATCTATTGAAGAATTCAAAGAAGCGCTGAAAATTAACCCAGATGACGTCTATTCTCATTATCTTCTGGCAGTGAGTTATCGCAAAACAGGAAACACAGAAGAGGCCATTAGAGAAGCGAAGATCGTTCTGGCATTTTTTGGCAGACATTTAAGCTCGTTCCTCTTGTTAGCCGATATATACGGAAATTCTAAGGATTATAAAAGAGCGGTGGACTATCTCGAGAAAGCAATAGATATAGAACCGGATAATATAGAGATCAGATTTCTGCATGGAGGATACTTATTTCTAGCTAAGGATTATGAAAAAGCTTATGATGCCTATTTAGATCTTTTAAAAAAATCTCCAAATGATCCGAAAGTCTATAACGGCCTGGGAATGATCAGCTACTTTAGAGGGGATTATAAAAAGACCATAGAGTATCTCTTAAAAGAAACAGAGCTCCATTCAAACTCAGATTCTTATTTCATTCTAGGCATAGCTTATGGAAAATTAGAAGAATATCAAAATGCAGTAAAGTATTTGGAAAAGCACTTGGATTCCATCCCTGTGGCGGAAAAGGAGAAAAGAAAAAGAGCCGAATCGGCCCTTTTATTCTTTAAATCTAAACTTTGAATACTTTTATTTCTGTTTTTCTAGATAGTCAATGATGTTGCGGACATTGGGAGCCTCTGGAGATTCTGGCGCCATCTCCAGGAATTTTTTTAAGTTTTCTTCGGCTTTTTCAAAATCCCCTTTGTTTAAATAAACATATCCCAGTCTTAGATAGGGTTTCTCCCAGTCCGGTTTTATCTGTTTGGAAAGTTCGAAATAATGAAGAGCATCGTCTATCTTGTTGTTGGAGAAGTATATCTCTCCAACATTGTAGGCCAGGACCTCATCCTTAGGATATATATCGATTGAATTTTTAAAATATTTCTGGGCATTTTCATAATCTTCTTTCTTTAAATAGGCTTCACCTGTGGCTGCCAGTGCTCTGGCAGCGATTTCATTACCGCTCAAATCTTCCTCTTCTTGTTTCACTCCTTCTAAAACCGTATTGTACTCTTCCAGAGCTTTATCGAAATCGCCCTTTTCTTTGTAGCAGTTGCCGATGTTGAGATGGACTTGATAGGCATTCGGATTTGTTTGTAGGAATTGTTCATAAGCCGAGATTGCCTCATCATATTTTTTTTCAACAAAGAACTGATTCCCTTGCTCAAACAGAGCGAATGAAGCCTCATCCTGTATGGCTGGCATTTCAGATTGGGCAATCTTTTTCAAAGTGAGAATGACTTCTGGATTCCTTTTTAACTGTTTGACATCTATATCCGTGTAGGCGGGATAATAACCTTCTGCCGAAGCAACGACCCGCCACATTCCTGTTCCTAATCCAAGGATGGCCCATTTTCCCGTTTCATTCGATGTGGTGTCAAATTCAACTTTTATCTCTGCTAGACTCGTGACTTTAATTTTGGCATTTACTATTGGGGTTCCGGCTTCATCCTCAACAATCCCGTTGATTCTGCCCATCCCTCGTCCTTCCTGGGCCTGGATAGAATCTGTGAGGAATAAAGAGATTAAGATGGCTATAAAAATTTTCAAAATGTTATTTAGCTTCATTCTCTCCTCCTCGATTGTCTCGAATTATTATTTATTTAGATAAGTATTTAATATAAAGCCGCTAATCTAAGAAATCAAATCCAGATTTAATCTCAGTTTATCTGTTGTTGCCATCATCTCTGTGTTTATAAAAGTTATTTTCATGTTTTCGGGTTCTTATTTTGGAATGTTGAGATCAAATTCCTTTTTCAGTTCCCTTTCTTCAGTTTTGTTGTCCAGAACAATGGTTGCCGAATAGCTTCCTCCTTCAAGATCAAGGGGGATCTTGATCTCGTAGTCTTTTCCGACAAATGTCTTGGCCTCTTCTTCAGTCAATGAGATGTCGAAATCTTTTCCGAATTGCCAGATTCGATCTCCATCAGAA
>CAYGBE010000003.1:0-4388 GCA_964348065.1 uncultured archaeon | reverse complement strand
GCAACCCTGGCGCGAACCGGCCCAGATCATGGCGCAGACGCAGGAGAGCCACGTCCTTGGCCTTGGCCTCCAGCATCACGTCGAAATCCCGCAGCCCCTGAGCCTGGTGCAGAAAAGCGGTGAAAGCAAAGGGGTCAATGAAATCAGCGTGCTGGGTCGGCCGGGGCCGGCGCAGCACCATCCGCCGCCCTCCTGTGCGCGAGTCCGTGTGCTCCACGGTACGCATGGCCGTGCTCGGGGAACTGAAGTGAACCTTGGGGGTGACATCTGCCGGCCAGGTGTCCAGGGTCAGGGCCAGCGCCTCAGTCAGCGACAGGCCCTCGGAATAGTGGTCACAATAGACAAGCATTTCCCTTCATCCTCACCACTCGCATTATACTTGATAACCCACAATCGTGCAAGAGAGGGAGAGCATGACACAGCAAGCATTAACTATCAGGACCGAAAGAGCAGCGAGTACAACCGACATCCTGGCCGACTTCGCCAAATTCCTACGGTTGCACACGGCGGACGGCGACGCAAGCCCGGCAACCATCCGCAGCTACCACAGCAACGCGGGCCAGTTTGTGGCCTGGTGCGCCGAGCGCGGCATAAACCCAGCGACGGCGACGGAGGATGACATAGCTACCTATCGCCGGGAGTTGGTGGCTCAGTACAAGGTTGGGACGGTGGCAGTCAAGCTGGCCGCTATCCGGCGACTCTATGAAGCAGCAGTGTGGCACGGGTTGCGCCAGGACAACCCGGCTGCCGGGCAGAGAGCGCCGAAGGACAGGACAGCGCGGGCCGGGGGCGCGAAGTTGGAGCCCTGGCCGATGTGATGGGACATGCTGATGTATCCACAACTCGGATTTACGCCCAAATCGTCAACAAGATGACCGAGAACCCGGCGCGTTTCCTGGAGGCGATGCTGACGGCCTAAACTTCCGTTTAGCTCAAAAAACTGGGGGTTGTTCCGCCCCGTAGACAAAAAGCAAGATTGGTGGTACAATAGGATAGAAGAGAAGATCACCGTTGATTACACCGAAGCGGCAGAAAACAACAAAGGTTCTCAGCAGCTGCCGAAGGCTTCCTTGCGTTGGCAAGGGTTTTGCTTTCGACTGTTTTTTCTCTCCGATCAAGAAGATACCCTACGAAGCACCTTTCTGATCTTCGTTGGCGTCCTATGGAGGCCATTAGCTTGGACGACGACCATGCGGTCCAGGATCTGGACCGCTGCATCGGCTGCGGGCTGTGCGTCACCACCTGCCCCACCGAATCCCTCAGCCTGGTGCGCAAGCCCGAGTCGGAGCAGCCCTACGTGCCCAAGGACTTTGTCGAAACCAACATCAAGCTAGGCCAGGCACGGGGCAAGCTGGGGACCGGTGAACTGGTGAGGATGATGGTCAAGTCCAAGGTGGACCGGCTGTTGGCCCCGAGGTGAGACGGGTGACCGGCCGCTAATCACTCACGATTGACCAGTTTCCTTCGATGATGATATAGTGTCCACGCAAGAGGAGGTGTCCGATGTCTGTCGTCGTCATTGCCGACACGACGCAGGGCCTCAGGCCCGCTCGGTCATCCTGCTGCTCCAGGCCCGGCTGCGGGGTCTGACAGCCCGGGTGGCACCACTCTTAGGCTGAGGCTGCAAGACGGTTCGGGAATGAAATGCCTTACCTGTGAGCAAAAGGCTTGAATACAATACCCGTCTGTTCAAGAAGGAGAGAAAAAAATGAACGTATTCATTACAGGAGCGACAGGGTTCATTGGGACTCACTTGGTCAAACGATTGGCCGAGGCTGAGCACGAGCTGTACTGCTTTGTCAGGAAAACCAGCAACGTTCAGCACCTTGGGGAACTGGGTGCTACTCTCATCACGGGAGATGTGACCGACAAGGGTTCTATCGTTGAGGGCATGAAAGGATGCGATTGGGTGGTCAATCTGGCCGGTATCGTTTCTTTCTGGGAGCCCAAGCGGCAGGTGTTCACCGACGTCAACGTCGAGGGCACTCGAAAGGTCATGGAGTGTGCTCTGGAGACGGATGTATCCAAGGTGGTGCATGTGAGCACAGCGGCTGTCTACGGCAAGCCAGTGGATTGTCCCTTCACCGAGGAGAGTCCGGTCGGCCCCGTTCGCTTCAGCGAGTATGCGCGCACCAAATACGCGGGGGAATTGGTTGCCTGGGAACTCTACAAGGAAAGAGGACTACCCCTGGTGATCATCTATCCTGGCGTCGTCCTCGGCCCGGATGATCCCCAAGCCAGCGGCCAATATATCCGAGATCTGATCCATGGCCGAATGCCTGCCACAGTCTTCCACGACACTGTCTTCACTTATGTACACGTAAGGGATGTCGTCGAGGTCATCCTCAGGACCTTAGAGAAAGAAAACAACATTGGTGAGAGATACTTGGTGGGCAAGTACCAACTGTCATGGCGAGAGACCAATGCAATGATCAGCGAAGTCTCCGGGGTGGCGTTACCGAAGATACATCTTCCCGATTCTCTGGTCATGGTAAACGCCGCACTCCTGACGTGGTTAGCCAACCTGACAAAGAAGCCGCCCATGTTAGGAATGTCCACCGATCTGACCAGGGCGGGGAAGGAGGGCTTCGGGTTTGATGGGAGCAAGGCGGAAAGGGAACTGGGTATCACCTACACCCCTATCCGCGTCGCATTCGAGGAAGCCATTGCATCGTATCAATAAGGGGCGGGCTTTTTCAACTGGACCGGCCCCACAGCCAAAGGGGTGGACGTGGGCTCGGCCCCCATTGACTTGCCCATCATGTACTACCGCGACGACTGTTTTGTGGGCTTCTTCAGCGCGGCCTACGAGCCGGTGCGGGCGCTGCTGCCGTCCAGTGAACTGTACCCGGTCACACTGCCGGCCGGGCGGGCTATCGTGGGGGTGGCCGCCTTCAACCACATGGAGACCAGCATCGGGCCTTGAGGTGAGATCGCCATCGTCATCCCCTGCACGTATGGACGCCGGCCCCTGCGGCTGTTACCACTGCTGTTAGAAGGGCGGTTCCCTGGTTATGGTGCGTTCGTGCTCCACTTGCCGGTTACTTCCCTCGTGGCCCGTGACGCCGGACGGGTCATCCTTGGCTATGTCAAGTTCGTGGCTGACACGGACTTTCAAAAGCGCCCGGCCTATCAGCGTGTGCGCCTGTCGGAGGGGGACGCCCACATCCTAACCCTGACCGTCCAACAGCACGGCCTGCTCCAAAAAGACAACCGGCCGATAATCACCTACAGCGTGCGGGACGGGGAGTTGCTCAAGACGACCGTGCTCAGCCGCGCGGTCTACCAAGTGGGGCTGAGACCCGGATTGGGCACGTTGGAGCTAAGCGATCACGAGATCGCAGACCAGTTGCGGAGTTTGGACATCTCGACCACGGCCGTCGTCACCAGGGACTATTTGACGCGCTATGGGATCCTGCCTGCCGGTGAGCCCATCGGCCCGACCGATCGTCCTCACACGGGGCACATCGGTGAGGACCGGGAGTATGGTCGTCTCACAGTCAACTATGACGACGCCGGCGAGACGATCGACCTCTACGAGAGACGTAATGCGTGAAACTGATGCGTCAAGTGTGGCAATTATCACAGGAATTAGCCGAGAGTATCAATTCTCATATGGTTGGGGGGTAACCCGTTTGTGAGCTGACCAGCTAGTGGAGGCTCCAAAGTAGGTTTTACTATCTGGCAAAAGCAAAGCCACCCATTCTGCCAAGGGTGGCTTTTGCTGGTTGGCCCAACAACTACCGCACTCCAGCCCCGACTAAAATGATATCGGGGCTTCCGTTTAGGGCGTTAATCGGAAGCATCGCGGGCGGGCAGTAACAGGTATGAGCGAAAGCAATGAAGCCGCCCTGGAATTAGAGCGGCTACAGTCTACCTCGCTACGGCGATGGGATATTTCAGCCAACCTCGCCCACCATCTATCTCCTCTCTTCCGACAGCAACTCTGGCGCAAACCGAGATAGATCATCGCGCAGACGCAGGAGAGCCACGTCCTTGGCCTTGGCCTCCAGCATCACGTCGAAATCCCGCAGTCCCTGAACCTGGCGCAGAAAAGCGATGAAAGCAAAGGGGTCAATGAAATCGGCGTGCTGGGTCGGACGGGGCGGACGCAGCACCAGCCGCTTGCCTCCTGTGCGCGAGTCCTTGTGCTCTAAGGTACGCATGGCCGTGGACGGAGAACTGAAGTGGATCTTGGGGGTGACACCTGTTGGCCAGGTGTCCAGGGTCAGGGCCAGCGCCTCAGTCAGCGACAGGCCCTCAGGGTTGTGGTTGAGAAAGTGCAGGCAGTCGAAAACCAGCCGGAGGCCTGTTTGTTGGTGGATGCAATGGATGTCCCCCACAGAGTAGCTGGCATCGTCATTCTCCAGCACCAACCGCTGGCGGGC
>CAYGBE010000002.1:0-8057 GCA_964348065.1 uncultured archaeon | reverse complement strand
GTTGTCACAACCAGCTTGCGCAGTTTATTGTTAACTTTTTCTCCGTAGATTCTCGCTCGCGCCCATCGTTCCGACGGATAAAACGTCTGTTTTCGATTATCGGATTTTGTGGCTTCGGTGTGCGGCAAAATCCAACTGATAATTGTCAGCTGATTCGAGGCGACTTGGAGCCGTGGATATGCGTCTGCGAATATGTCCAGTGGCGTCAAGTAGAAGTCCCCGATGTCTTCCTTGAAGAATTGATAAAGAGGGTCATCTCCCTTTGAAAAGCCAATCAGTGGCTCTGCAAAAGCTTGTTCATACTTTTCCTCATACAGCGTGTTCTCTGGAGATTTGAAGACGAAATCTCCTATCATGTTTTCAATCCAAGCCGTTGGATCCTTGATGTGGGTGCATCTCCTATACGTGTACTCAGCAACGTTCATGAAATTGATCAAGAAGCCTATTTTAAATTATGCGCGCGCCTTCGTTGTAGTTCTCAACAGAAAAGATTTTGTTTTTAAAACACAAATTGTAGCGGGGACAGATTTGTCAAAGTGGCATGTACGCTATCAATTTCCTGTTACCTTTGATACAGGACCCATCGTTTGGTTCAACGCTACATTCGATGGTCTTTTCATAAGATTGGGCATCTACGATGAATTAGATGAGTATCTAGGTAATATTCAAGCCCAACTGGGCAAGTTTTGGGTTTCAGGTCCACTAGGTGGATATGGTAAGTCAACAATGCTTCACTATATTGAGAGAAAACTGCTTTCCAATCTTCATAAGTGGGATGCTCTGCCCTTTCATATATCTGTAGGGAAAAAGACCCCTACAGTTGAAGATAATTTTTACAGAAACTTCATTAATCAGTTTCTGAAACTTCCAGAAAAGCTATCGACTGCAGAAGAAATCCTGAGAACCAAATTATCTACTGATATCCAGAAGCATGTTCTACATTGGTTTGACAAATCTGGCAAGCACGAAATCAGGAGAATTCAAAAAGAATTAGCGACATTGGATGTCAAGGAACTAGAGAGAAGGTTTGATATAGTAATGGAGGAAGTCCTCTCACGTTGGGCTAATCTGGGAATTTTCTCTAAATATGTTTTGCTGATTGATGAAATGGACAAATTGGATGCAGAGGATGTACTAAATTTTCTCTCAGGAAATCAAGATCTGTTTCAAAGGCTTTACCAGCAATTCAATTTTGTCGTTTTCATCTCAGGTCATGCTTCGTGGGTTGAAAGAATTCTGGATGGAACTGAATACACCTATTATCGTGGGCATGTTTTCAGAATACCTCCATTTCAAGATATTACTGACGTGGAGAAACTTGTCGAGACTCGCTTAATTCGATATCTCCACATGATTCCTTCTGATAATCCATGGACAACTGAGGGCTACAATGAGTTGAAAGAGATGAGCGGCGGTGTCCCAAGAATTATAATTGAACTTTCTGAACTGGCAATAAATGAAGCCCGAAACCGAGATCTTGCCACTATTGGTCCTGGCATTTTGAAGGAGATAATAGTAACAGAGAAGAGTCTGAAGCCTATTGAGGATTATTTTCATAAAAATCCTGAAACTCTACTTAAATTGAGGGCTGCAGTAGGTAAGCGTGTTGACATGTTATTATATGTGTTTTATGATATGCCAGGACATAGGATCGCAAAGGAGTATGATGACAATCTAGCAAATAGAACTAAATACTTAGGAATTGAATTAAGTGATGCAGATTGGAATAAGCAGATACGAACACTTGTCAATTTCGATTGCATACTAGATGATCCCTTTTCACGCAATAGAGAATTGGCAAAGGATATTTGTAATCTTTTTGATAGGCTTAAGCAGCATCCTGCTTTGATAGAAAAAATCGTTCCGACGGTGATTGCCAAGCTAAAAAGACTAGAGCCGAAATTCCCTACAGGGAAGGTTAAGCCACCAGATTTTCAACAGATTATCGAAACAAGTCTTCGATCTCGTGCTGAACATCGTTGGTTTAGCAAGAAAGAGTTGTTTGAATGGTTCTTAAACTCCACTAGAATTCATATGTATATTAGGGCCTGTAAAAAGGTTAATGAAAGAGAAAAATTCGCAAAACAGGTGTTTGAAGGGGAATTCAAGAAATTCATCAGAACAATAGCGCCAAATCTCATGATTTTCGGAGAAAAGAGCAAAATCTACTATCGTCGTCTTCCAGAAGGGATGAAAGCGAGCGAATACACAACACTGAAAGTATTTCAATCTCGTGATCTAATTGATAAGTACATAGATTTTGCCATAACTCCTGCTGAATATGACTCTGGAAATATCAAAAAGTTAGATCGGTTGATAGAAGACATTTTAATGATTCTTGCAGAGTTAGAAGACGTTGAATTGAAACACAATTTCTTGAGGAAAAAGATCAAATGGAAAGTCTTCAGGGAACTCAAACTAAGCTCTGATATTCGCCGCCGTCTTGACTTCTATGCCAGAGAGAGTAAGGAATATTCAACAAAAGGTATGATTCAGGAAATATCTCGCCAAATTATATTGGATCTTGCGAGGGAGTATAAAGACACTCTAGAGCGTACTAGGTTAGGAAAAGCCAAGTTGAAGAAGCTTTTGGAGAAGGAGGAAGACGAGATGATCGAGTTCAAATCTTCTATGTGCTGGGATTATGATCAGAACAAAAGAAATAAACTTGTGGAATTTGCGCTAGCCAAGGCTGTTTCATGCTTTATGAATCGCGAAGGTGGTCATATCATTATTGGCGTGGGAGATAACAAGGAAATACTTGGACTAGAGAATGACATCTCAGCGATTAAGAAAAAAAATGTAGATGGATTTGAACTCCACTTTACAGGAATAATTAACAAATATCTGGGAAAGCAAAATAGAAAATATTGTCGAATGTCTTTCCTAAATCATAATGGCAAAAAAATTTCAGTTGTAGTGGTGACAAAAGCTCCACATCCCATCTTCATAAAATCTGAGGGAAAGCCAAAGTTCTTCGTAAGAATGGGGAATTCATGTCAACCACTGGATGTTGAGGAGGCAACCTTGTACATTAGAGATCACTTCCAAGAAAAATCGCGTGCACGCGCGCATCCATGAAGTTTGCGATTCTTAATGATAGTCTTCTTCTCTCACGCTTACATCCGCATTTTGAGCGTTTAAGTATTGAGCGCGCGCCCTATAGTATGTCTAATTCAGCCTTTTCTAAAAGGCAAACCAATCAAATCCAATATTTGTGGAAAGACTGCCGCGCGCGCAACTCCATCAGGAAGATTAGCTCTCCAACTAGAAAGGTTCTGTAATGACTGCGGATTGGGAATTTGTGAATGCAAGTCTGGAGACAAAAAAAATCTCAAGCAAGACAACAGATTTAAGAATAATTTGTATGAAAGACTAAAGTGGGAATAAGCTTGAATGAAGGGGAGTGCAATCCAGGCACCACCCTAGTCGATATAACGACCTTTGCGTCAGTCCAAGACTTGCTCGATAATCCCAAACAGTCACGCAATTGTCAGGTCCTCGATCTATGTTCGCTCCTAGACGCTTTGGTTCTAAGCAACAGAATTGTGATCCTAGAGCCCCTTGCATCATATAAGAAAGCAACATCCTTTAGTTATCCAGATCTTCTAAAGGAACTTTCATCAAAATGTGGGACTATAGAAAGACTGGAGTCTAGCGAAGACCGCAAAATAGATGACATCTTGCTATCTATAGCGGATGAAATCAACACAAGTAAACAGGAAAAGAGATTCCTTGAGCAATACAGCAGTCATCTTGACGTCGTTGGATACTACAAAGCAGCTGTCCCAACATTTTTGAACCGATCAGTTCTAAGAAAACTTCAGAAGAAAGGATTTTCAGTCAAAAATGGAACGGTATATGGCTTAGGACACGAATACAGAACACGTGAATATTTGCGTTGTTCAGCTGAAGAAAATATCCCCTATTATCCACACTACATAAGAGAACCACTAGTGAAATCTCTCCTGAACAGAACTGAACGTACAACGCTTCTCGCGAGAGAATATATCAGGCGAATTGAGGTCAGTGAAAGAAACAGAATTCAAGCATTGAATTCACTAAAGGGAATAGACAAATTTGATCTATACTTTCCTGCTGTCTCCTCCTACATCGCTTCCCAATGCAAGGACCCAAGTGAAATTGTAGATGAAACAGTTAAACTATTCAAAGAGCCGAAAGCTAGGAAATTCCGAAATTACATGGAGGAATTTGAGAGAGCGATACTTACGGGGAACAAAAAAGAAAGTCAAGACTATCAAGAGGTAATTGATAATTATCTCAATTCACTTGGATTGAGCATCATTCGCCCTGGGTACCAATTCTATTCAGTTCCAAGCGTTAGCATAGAAGACATAACAAACCCCAGAATAGGCATAACAAATATTGTATCTCTTTTGAAAGATTCGTTTGAATATGCATATAGGAAACTAAAAAGACGACACTTGACATTCTTGGGGGGTATGGTTAAGAACATTAAAGAAATTGGGTCCTCCAAAAAGATATTTGAAGAATTGCTTGACAAGAAGATAGACGTGACAAGCCTCAAGTCAGTAGTAAAACACTCCAATCTCATGAATGAGCCATATGCTGAGATGAGTAGCTAACACTAAAGATTTGGTGCGCGCGTGTCTCTCATTTTGATACAGCTCTGGAGTCGTGCAGGATAATTAGAGGGTTCTCTTTGGGTTCGCACGCGCATCATTTTTCTCCAAGCTGAGACGCACGGGTGTTGTTGTTTTTTTTCGGGGCCCAACAACAACACGCACACCAAGCCTTCTGCAACCGAATCCCAGAAGCAATAATCTACAAGCGCCACATGATTAGGCCTTGCAAACCAGACAGAATACATGCATATTTCAGAGGATGGGAGTTGTCGTTGCCCCCGCCACAGCAGACGACGACAACTAAGCTCCGTCTTGGGCAAGAGAGCATGGGTGCGCGTCTCTAATTTCAATACAGCTCTGGAGTCGTGCAGGATAATCGCAGGGTTCTCCTTTGATTCCAGGCTTTTTCTCTTGAATCCACTCCAGAAACTGATCGACCAACCGTTGCGGGAAGCGCCATTTATGGCCCGGACCTTTTTTAACAAGGATTAGAAGGTGGTTTGGAATTTTCGGGGCGTTTCGTCCAAAATAACAGAAATTGCCTGATTCGGAAATTAGAACATTTATTCCTGACAGATCATGATGCTTAGCTTTCAGCTTCTCGCTATTCGGATAGCTGTGCATTGATGGAAAGCGCTGCCTCATCTCTCCATTCTTATCTCTGTAGTATATGTTGTCTCCCACCTTCCGCTTGCTACCTCTGCCAGGAATCTTCTTAGCAAACCGTTTATCGCTTCCATATTTTTCGAGGCTCATTATTTTTGTGACTTTCATTGCGAAGATTAGTTTGTTGTTCCCCACGTTTCTTACTGATCCCGTTCCAATGATCCAATCGCCTTCCTCAGCTTTACGCCTAATTCTAGGCTTACAAGTAGCAACAGTGCAGTATCCCCAGAAAGGATTGGGAGCAAAACCTGTATCATCTGTCACAACATAGGAATAGATTTTCATTTTGAACGCCTCGCAGAGTTCCACGTTTCAATTCTCTTCAGCAGCTCATTTGTGTTACTGCATGTGAGGGTCCATCGGAACCACGGTGAGCCTGAACTGATTGATTTGCCAGTTGCAGTTGAGATGATTTTGTCCAAAGAGTTCCGCAACGCCAAGGGCCTCTTGTCTTCGGCCAAGGGAAACGCTTTATGCAGAAGCTTTGAACCGTTTCCACCTTTGATCAGCAGGTCGACCGAAGGATTCACTCTTTTCAGGTGAGCGTTATTTGCAAAGATTTTAAACCTCAACTTCAAAACCTCTTTCCCTAATAGTTCACGGCAATCACAAACCTCGACGTTTCTAAAATATCCAATTACGTAAGTAGACCATGCTTCCTCCTTTTGCAGCGTTGCAAAAAAGAATAGAACATCACCTTTCTTGAGGGCAAGCAGACACCTCAGATCTCCGAACCCTCGCCGCACATGACCATAAGTAAACGTTTCAAACTCAGGATCCAAATGCACGGGTAAATCTGGAAATTTCACCTGCGAGAAACCTAACTCCTCATAGGTTGACACCTTTTCTCTAGTCTTCTGACCCTCAGGTATCGGCAAATATTCAAAGGCATAATCTTGGAAGATTCTTCCTCTCCCATTCGCATCTGCACTACTTGAACCAACGTTTACTAGAACACCAAACAAGGTCTCAACCACTGGTCTCAGGTTTCCAAACTTCAAGCATTCTTATTTCTGCTTAGTGGGCGTGCGAGCATAAACCACCATTTGCCACGTGCGGTCCTCGCGATAGAAACGCCGTTCAAAGCCGTTGTTGCGCAGAATCGCGTCGACCGCTTCAGTGGGATGCACGAAAACGCGAAACGGGTTGCGTCGAACCCAATAGCGGAAATTCTCAACTGCAAAACTGAGCTTCACCCACCAAGTAGCCCTCGGATACACGACGCCGTATAATCTACGGGCCAGCGCCGAAGACAGCCCAACGAGGGCCTGCACATCGTGATAGCAACAAATCACCCGGTCCAGCGTTACAACATCGGCTTGCGCCATGTTTGGGGCTAAGTCCACAAAGTTGCCATGCTGCTGGCTCACGCGGTCAGCGTAACCCCGTCGCTCCGCCTCTTCTTTCGCCGCCCCTATATACGCCATGGAGGCTTCCACGTTGATGCAGCTGCTCGCGCCGGCGTTCAATAATCCATGCTGAATCGCCCCGACGCCCCCACCGATGTCCAGGAGCAGCATCCCTTCGACCCCTTCGGTCTTGAGCGCGTCGATCAAAATGCGGGTCGTCTTGTCTGGGCCGTTCTCGCGGTACCGTTTGAGGTCCTTGGCCACGGCTTTCTGATTGAAGCAAGCTTCGATGCCCCGGCACTGGCAGCACTTCATGATTCATGATCCGCTCACAAGGCGCGTGCGTGAAATGAACGCGTATGTTAACCCTAAGATTCTTGCGCTTATATAGGTATAATCAATCAAGACCGATCTATTGGGGTGTGGGGGCTCAAATTTTAACCCAACCATGCATGTCTTCCCTCTTTTTTTAGGCCATAAACTCTTTACGACAAAAGGTCAATCTGTCTCTGGGTAGTTTCCGTGTCAAAAACGAAGGGGTTGCAAGACCAATTAGAAGCGATCCAGGAGCAAATGAAGTCCATCGGTAATCAGTTGGAACGAAACCGGGAAACCATAATAGAGTTAGCGAAGGCAGAGGCAGATCACAGGATAGAGACCGTGAGGGCAGAGGCAGATTATGCGCGTGCGCGTGCGCGTAGGAAGCTAATCGTTGTGGCGGTTTTGGTTGGGATTTTCTTGATTTGGGCAGGACAGCTGGTAATCGTATGGTCCGAAATCGAGGACGCCGAAATGAGAGCGACCATTTTTAGAACAGCCGTGACCTTGACCGGGTTGGGCGCGCTGATTTCAAGTGGTGCGTTGATTGTGGGCGGGGTCACCAATAAAAGCATTGACAAGTTTGTGCGATTGGGTATGCTCGTTGCAGCAGCGTTTATTATCATGCAGCTGATCCCGTGGGCAGCCACGAGTTATTTGTGGCAAGTCCTATACTAACGGCGTATGCATGCATCGTCACATTGAAGCGGTTGCCCACGTATCCTCCCCCTTTTTTGGTGTTATGTCAACGTATATGATGGGCGCGCATTGTCTTGGATGTTGAACACCAGCATGCATGCTAAACCCATAAATACCATCTTGGTCTATTTCAGTGAAAAAAGGAGCCGTAGCTTATGCCTAAATATAAAGTCTCGATCGAGATTGTGGACATTCTTGGAGAAGGACAATGCCCGATAGAGCACCAAATCGGTGAGAAATTCGAATATCCAGAGGATAGGGGCAAAATCTGTCCGTCGGCGTTTAATTCCATTTACCCGTACATCCGAGTGATGGATTCGGGAGGTTCTTATCCATGGTTTGATGAACCCAACGCTCATTCGTTCTGTTGCCCCGATTATAAACGCCCAGTTGTCTTCAAAATCTCGCGGAGAGAAGT
>CAYGBE010000001.1:0-5374 GCA_964348065.1 uncultured archaeon | reverse complement strand
ACTGGGACAAACCATCAGGGTGTGAGGTAGCCCCAGTATCATGAGCATTATTTAACAACAATTACCTTCAGCATCCTTGGTTACACAAACGTTGGATATACACTCGCAAGTTACACAGGGTTGACAATTTTCACATAGACAACAGACATTATCTGGTGGATTGCCTGGTCCTACAAAAGCTTTATTATAACAACTACCTCTACCAATCTCAGGACCACAGCTAGTTAGACAATCACTATCTTGTTCGCAATAGTAAAGAGGTGGAAACTCGTTTACTAGCCTTTGTCTGTACAAACTCCAAGCTATCAAAATGATTCCAATTATCGCTATTGCTCCCCAGAACTTGTAGTATTGTTTGTCTGTTATCTTCTTCTTTGCCACAATTAATCTTTCTCATCTAAGAACAAAAATCTATTCCAAATGAATTTTACGCTTTAACTGTTTCCTATTTTTATAGGCCTCTCTTAAATACAAGCCTGATATTATAGAAGGCATAACTAAACCCATAGTAATTTTACTAGCTAGGTCGTCAAAAACAAATAGAGCCATAGGTATAAGGTAAACATCTAAAAATGGAGCCATGAAAGATAAAAATCCATATGAAAGAGATTCCCTAAATTCAGCTGCTTGAGCCATTGTTGGTACCTTTAAATTGACAACAGCAGGTACAACTTCTTCTATTGAGCCTTGTTGTTCCAAGTTTAATAATGTAAAATGAACATTTCTTTCAATATTTTTGAGCTTATCTTCAACACCTTGATTAAATCCTTTTCCACGTCTTAATTCATACAATGATGCTTGTTGCTCTCTCAGAACAACATCTGCCAAATAATCTACTACTCCTAATTCAAGATACTTTGCTTCCATTATTGATTTTGAAGTTAGACCTTCTACAAAATGGGTTAACTCCATCTGACCAGGTAATTTTGAAGTAATAATCCCAGAAGGATAATCTCTGTGTTTGGCAGCGAGATACAATTTAGCGACATCTCTTGTTAGAATCGCCCTTATATAATCTTTATTCCATCTACGGCTCAATCTTTCTTCCACATCACTTAAACCCTTTTCTATGCTATAAGATAATGTTTCAGATGGTTTTATTCTCTCTTGATAAATGGATCTTTTATCGAGAATACCAAAGGGGGTTTGAAGTTCAAAATTAGCAGTTTCTAAAGCAGCTTCAACTTCTTTTAATGGAGCTGGCTCAAATAAAGCCTGTTCTGATTTATACCTATCTAAACTCGCAAAAGCCTCTTCTCTTACATAATCAGGTTTAATAGCTCTTTCGATTCTAATTGGTTTTGAAGCTAATGCATCTAATTCTAAACAGAGACCACGCCAATACATCTTTTCACTATAATTTTGATGATATTTAAAACTTAAATTCCTTCTCCAGAACAAAAATCTATCTGATTTTAGGTTTAAATCTATCCTGATTCTATTTCTTGTACTTATCGTAAATCCAAACTATTAAACAGGAGATTAGGTAACTAATGGGCGAAGCAATTATTATTGAGGTTAAAGTTATTTTCAATTCCTCAATCTGTATTTCTTTAAAATATTCTGAACAAGTTTCTGAATCTATATTTAATTGCCCACATTCTTCTTCTAAAATGCCTGTTTCTTTGTAATTAAGACAACAAAGATCGACCATTGAAGCTTCTTGAGGTTGTATTGAATGAAAATAGTCTGTAATAAATTCTAACAGAAGAATTGTTATTATTATAGTCATAACAATCTTTCTCCAATCTGGTTTTAGGAATTCTTTCCACTTCACAATTAAACTTTCTCTTCTAAGAACAAAAATCTATCTGATTCTTGGCTGTTCTTTCGATTTTAGGAATTTAGGTTAGGATTTTCCCTCAGAATATAATTTAGTTCTATTTGGGTTTGTCACTCTACGAAGGGCCTCTCCTGGTACATATTTTGTTCTTATTCCAGTAATAGCTATTACCTCTTTATAAGCATTTACAAGGTTAACTCGATTTATAAAATTTCTTACTCTTTCTCCGTTGGACCCTGCTTGCATAAAATAAAATTATATACTAAGAAATTTAAACCCTTCTAAAAGAACAAAAATCTATCTGATTTGTGGTTATTTTAATATCTTCATCACAACCTTACTCTTCCAAAAACCAGGTATTCTTACTTCACCAATCTAGTGTGCCATGCCTTTCTTTGTCCAATGTTCCAGGTGTCAGACCAGGATGGAATTGATATCTTTCGTTAAAGTCAGCTCTAGCCACAAACTCTTGAAGAGGGAGTTTTGGATCGGTAGGTTCATCTGTCCCAACTGCCATTACATAGACGGTTATCCTATAGGTCTGACTCAAGGCAACAGGATGTTCAGGACTAAGCAATGTTATACCCTGTGGTATTTCTGGGTTATGAAAGGAAGGAGAGAAAGGAATAAAGGGTTGATAGAACAAAAATCTATCTGATTCTTTGGGTTGATTTTAAATGGGTTTAAATCTTTAACGTTTATTATTATGATAATATGAGTTTAGCATATAAAGCTGGAAGTACTGATGAAAAAACTCTACAAGATTTTAAAAAATACCTAGGGTCACATGCTTCACAAGAGTTTGGTGAGATACCAATAATTTTAGTAAGTGAATTGGATGATTATAGGAGAAGTTCAAACTATCTTAAGGATGAAAAATTGATTGTTTTGCAGCCAAGACAAGATGGTGTAATCAACGCATGGTTTGCTTTAACTTATGAACCAAAGGAAGGCGAAACCAAAAAAATAGAAGAGAAAATGAATAGAGTATTAGAAAAATTACCACAAGAAATACGAGAAAAATGTGAAAATACAGGCATAGTTATGTATGAATGGATTTAAAATTTTTAATAATTTAAACCCCTCCAAGAACAAAAATCTATCTGATTCGATTTTAAGTTTTGTCTCTTAGTGGTTCTGGGATATTAAGAGAGTTTTCTCATAATATTTTCTATACTTCATTGTATATATAATAACAGAAAATAAAAATAGAAAAAATAAGGGAGATGAATTGAGTTGTCGTCAAGCGCTGCTAAGCTTACTTTCCTTTTTTCTCGCTAGTCTTCTCCCTTTTCTTTTTCTCTTTTTTATCTCCCATTTTCATCTCCTCATTTCGGTCCGGACCATACCTGATTCATCAACTCACAGTGATGGTTATATCAGTCGTTGCAAACAATGTTTCATTCATTCTTACCCGAGGTCAGGCATCCTGGATAAGCTTCACCAGTGAAGAGTGAAGTATGATCGATTACAGAAAATACCTAGTTTCTACTGAAGATACGTCTAAACTGGTCTTTTAATTACATAGATGTTTTCCATAAAAGAACAATCGAGTCGTGACTAGTGTTTTCTAAGAAGCTGTCTTTCATTCTTCTATTTGATTTTTTTGAGCGTTTTTTAAAGGTTAAATAATTCCTTCGTTCTAATATTCATATGACTAACGGAGAATGTATCTTCTGTAGAATAGCAGTAAAGGAAATACCCGCAAAAATAGTCTATGAAGATAAAGAATCCATGGCATTCTTAGATATAAATCCCCGTAGCAAAGGAATGTGTATTATCATCCCCAAAAAACATTTTATTAACTTCGAACAAGACAGGGATCTTGCCAGCAAACTGTTCGATAAGGCTATGATAGTGGCGGAGAAGATTAGAAGGTCTTTGAACCCTTTGACAATCTACATGTCAATCATACCTGCACAAGTCCCTCATTTCCACATACGTGTTTACCCTGTTTACAAAGGTCAAGTTCCATTGGTTGAGAATAAACCATTAGAGATAACTCCTGAAGAATTGGATGATCTGACCAGAAGGATTAAACTAGTGAACGTTGACTGGAAAGGAAGAGAAGAAGTAAAAATCGTTGAAAAAACAGTTGAAGAAAAGAAGGAAGAATCAAAGAAAGAAAGAACCAAGGAAGATGTAGAATACGTAAAAAGGCAAATGGACATCGCTTAATTTTTCTCGACGAGTAGTTATTTTTAAATTTAATTAACGAGACGTTTTCTTATTTAATTCACTCAATTAGGTAATTTGAACCTTGAAGTATTAATATTTTATCCTTCCAAGTAATATTATGGTTAAACTCCAGGAAACCAAGATTGGCAACAAAACCCAGTATTCTATAACTGTCCCTATAACGCTGGTGAAAGCTAAGCAGTGGGGAAAAGGACAAGAGTTACTTCTCATTTTCAATGAACGAGGTAATATCGAGATCAGGGAAGTTAAGTAAGATTTATATTATTCAGAGTATAAATTTACGAAAGCTTTATTAACTGAAAGGAGAGACAGAAGATACCACTTCTATGTCCTCTCCTTCTTATTACACCATTTTTAACGTTAAAATTGCAATTTTAATCCAATCTTAAATAAAATAGAAAATATATTATATCCTAATAGAAGTGGTATCTGACACAAGAAGAGCCATTTTTTGGTTTAGAGGTACAGCTATATGAATATCTCTTTGACTATAAAAGAAGAAAATCGTTTTTGGATACCCAGGAATGGCAAAAAAGCGGTTATGCAATTCGGTCTAATTATACTCGTCTGCATATCTTTATTCATTCTTTTGGGGCATCTTCCAGCCTTTTCAATAACAGTTTTAGATATATTCATCTTTGATCAAAATGACTTGGCAAAAATTATAACTATCGGTTTAATTCTTCTCATCGCATGGTATAACAAGAAAGGGAAGGTTTATCCCGGAATCTGTAAAATTTTTAGAATAAGAAGCAAACTTTCCAAAAGAGTATTAACCGTTTCCAATAGAAAAATTACAATAAAATTTCCAATCGACCTTCTCTCAAAGTATTTAGTTGTTTTGTTCGGGCTTTTTGTTATTGTCTCTCTCTACTTTTTAACGGTTAAAAACGTTATCAACATGATAAATGAAAATTATAGAAAATTACAGATCCCAACGACATTATCTATTAATATTAACGTATATTATAGAACTCTTTTTGATACCTTTAAATCGACAATCCAAATATTACCAGTAGCTTTAATGGAAGAAATTATATTCAGAGTTTTCTTACTTAATTCCTTTTATGGGTTGTTCCTTTTCATAACAAAAAATAAAAATTATTCTTCCTTAATACTCGCAACAGTTATATCTAGTTTTATTTTTAGTTTTTTCCATTATCAATCGATCATTCATTTTGAAGAGGCATCCGATATTAGAGTTTATAATTTATTTTTCGGGAGTTTGGTAATTTCTTACGCTTATATCAAAAGTGGATTTTTCATGAGTGTTTTTATACATGATGCGTATAATGTTATGACTACTGCTACCAAACAACTTACAAAAAACATAATCGAGCCATTAACCCAACAATTTAATGAGATTCTAAAAAAGATGACCGAGAAAATGAT